>CAXMSN010000001.1:0-81394 GCA_964196275.1 uncultured Kiloniellales bacterium
TCGGTCCCTGCCTTCTGGGCGGGGCACACCATCTTGAAGTCGCAGCGCCCGCAGAACGGACCGACCTTGGGATCGAATTCCTCGCCGTGGATAGCGCGGGCGATCTCGATCAGTCGGTCCCTTACGTCGTCGAGGTTCGACATGTCGAACCTCCGAGTGACGATGGAGTACTTGTTCGGCTTCGGTGATGGGTACCAGAACGCAGCATCCGTGATCGTGCCCATTGAGGCGATGCTTGCGTCTCCCCTCGCGGCGAGGACGTAGTACCCGAGTTGGAGTGAGCTTGCCGCGTCGGCGACCTTCATTGCTGTGCCTGAGGTCTTGTAATCGATGACAGTCAGCTCGTCACCTGACCGTTCGATCCTGTCGACCTTCCCACGCCACGCGGTGCCATCGAGATCTACGTCGAGCGTGGTTTCAAGTTCGACCGGTGGTGCCGACGTCGGCCAGAGCTCGTAAAGCACCTCGAGAAGGCTTGCCGCCCGCCTCAGCCAGGATCGGCCGATCGCATCCGGACCGAACGTGTAATCGTCCCAGACTTCGTCGAGAACTCGATGCGCTTCGAGGATGGTCGATCGCTCCCTCCCTGCTTCCTTGGCTCTTTTTTCGGCGAGCTCGAGTACCTTGTGGATCAGGTTGCCGAAAGAGAGGTAGACGCTCTCGGCGGCCTTCTTCGTGCCGAAGCGGCCGAGTGCGTAGCTGCGTGGACACTCGTCGAAGCTTGTCGCCTGACTCGGCGAGAGTCTGTGGCCGGGGTCGACGAAGCCTGAATCGAGCCCAAACGCATGAGTTCCGTAGCGAGATCCTTGATCCCCGAAGCCATAGCCAGGTCCGTCCGCGAGAACGCACAGGGACGCGAGCCGCTCAACGTCTGGCTGAAGCGGGTCGTACAGCGTGCGGCGGAGGTGGGCCTCGTAACCGCGGTGCGTGAGCGGTCGCGCTCGAGTTGTCGGTTCAGTCATTGTCGAGACCTGCTTCAAGAAGCGGCTCGGCTCAAGCTGTTCGCTCGATGAGTCGGTTTCCGTCGCGGTCCAAACGACCCGTTCTGTGGCTCTTGTCATCGCCGTGTACGCAAGCCTTCTCTCCTCGGCGAGCCGGAAGGCGGTGTATTCGCCCGTGTCTTCCGGGAGGCGTGGGTTCAAGAGCCTGGTCTTGAGGATGGAATCCTTCGAGCGGAGATCAGGGAGCTTGCCTTCCACCGCATTCGCGATGTACACAGCGTCGTACTCGGTTCCCTTGGCCCTGTGCAGCGTTGTGATGACGACGCCCGCAGCCGAAAGTGTGCGGAAGCTGAACAGCGAGTCAGCCTCGATGTCCGAAGTGGACGAGAGAATCTGCTGATCTCGCAAAGTTGCGTGTGGGGCGCGATCGTTGAGCCGATTCACGACCTGAGCGAAGGCCGACCACGCCCGACGGTCGTCGATCAGCCCGTCATCAGATGCAATCAGATACAGCTGTGGCACCTTGGTCCAGAGGTGCCACAGGCCCTGCTGTGCGGGCTCGACGGTGGCCCACTCCGTGTCCTCGAGAAGATCTGCCAGGGTCGAAGCGGTTGGTATACGCTGCCGGATCGCATCGGGCCACGTGGACCCTGCGTCAACATCGCGGGTCGTCTCTGCGACTGCGCCGGGTGTTGCTTTCACGAACGGACCGAGTAGCAGACGTCTGACTGTCTCGACAAGATCCTCCGACTCCGAAGAGGTCGCGTGAACAAGGTCGTACACGAACCTGACAACGGGTTGATCTTCGAGGTGTTCATCGACCAGCGTGTGTGCGATGCCGCGGCGCTCGAGAGCGGATGCGACGCGGAGCTGGAAGCTCCCACCGGACCTTGTGAACACGGCCACGCGGTTGAGGTCGACACCATCGACAAGGTGGATGCGTTCGATGTCTGCCGCTATCCAATCAGTTTCGGCGTCCTCGCTCCCGAAGATGTGGCTGCTGACCGATCCACGCGTGCGGGTGCTCGCAACCTTCCCCGCGGCACCAGGGAGTTCTCGATCTGTGACGTTGACCGCGGCTTCGAGGATCTCGGAAGGAACGCGGAACGATGTCGTCAACACGAGGCGACTTGCGTGCGCTCCCAGGCTCTGTGTGGCAACCGATGGGAAATCCAGGACGTTGTGAAGGTCCGTGCCACGGAATGAGTAGATGGACTGATACGGATCGGCGCAAACGGTCAGCGATCGACTGTGGTGTGCCAGTCCGAACAGGATGTCGGCCTGGGCAGGTGACGTATCCTGATATTCGTCTGCGAACACGTGCCGGTACCTCTCGGACATCCCAGCGTTCGTACCCAGGACGGTCGCGGCATCGTTGAGCAGGCGACCGTAGTCGGTTCTGCCCGATGCTTTGAGAGCCGCGTTGTATCTCGTGAGGAACCCGGCGATCCCCTTCCACTCTTCGATGTCGGTACGCGCGAGGTCAGCGACGGTGTTCGTCTGTTCGTTGAACCGGAGGATGAAGTCGGTGAGTTCGGATGCAAATGCTGAGGTGTGCAGGATGCTCCGGTAGATCCCTCTCCAGTTCTGCGGGTCTTCGCTTTCGAGAACGGAGAGGACGAAACGCTCGTGTTCGGGGCCGGCGAGCACTGTTGGCGGCGCCTCCCATCCGAGAGCCTCGAAATGTGACTCGACGAGCCGGTGAGCGAGCGAGTGGTAGGTGGACACCTGGACTCGGAACGAGGCAGAGCCGACGCCATCGAAGAGGCGCGTGCGGATGTCGTTCACAGAAAGGCGTGAGAAGGTGAGGACGATGATCGACGCTGGATCCGTTCCGCCGTTGATGGCGTGGACGATCCGCCGACAAAGGAACTCCGTCTTCCCGGTTCCGGGACCGCCCACGATGATCTGGGGTGCATCTGGTGCGGGTATCGCCTGATCCCAGTCGTCTGGGTCTACTCGCGTCTCGGGCGCGTCGGCTTGTGTCTGCATCGTCAGAACGTATCAGCCGCCAGTGACGGCTTCTTGAACCGAGCGAATCTCGGCCTGGATCAACTCGAGGTTCACTGTGATCTCTTCTTCGGAGTTGAACGCCGGGCACAGCGTCGACTTGAAATCACACCAGTCACACAGGGCCGACTGCTGGGTCGGCCAATCATCTTCTGCGATGGCAGCGTTTATCGTCGCCCACAGATCGGACAGATACTCGTGCATCGCGTCAAGCTGGTCGTCGTCGATCTCGCGTGTGAGTTCCGTCGGGCCCTTGAGGTACAGGAGCCGCACGCGATCGGGGGTCACGCCCCGAATCTTCCTGATCAACAGCGCATAGATCTTGAGGGCGAAAAACGCCTCGTCTGCGAAACGCTGTGGTGGAGCCTTGCCTGTTTTGTAGTCGGTGATGACGAGGAGTTCTCGCTCGCCACCTTTGCCGTCCGGTTCTGAGACGGTCTCCATACGGTCGAGGATGCCGCGAATTCGCAGTTGGTCATCGAGATCGACCTTGAGGACCATCTCAAGTTCATCAGGCTCGAAGGACGAGGGGTTCTCGATCGTGAAGTAGTCGGCAAGCAGTTGGAGGCTGCCGAGTCCCCATTCACGCTCCTCTTCGACGGATTCGAACAGATCGGGATAATCAGTAGACCTGAGCTCGACCCATGATTCACGGAAGAGGTCGTAGAGCCGCTCCGGGGTCCGTTCCACGGCGTCCAGTTGAAACAGTCGCTCGAGCGCAAGGTGCGCCGTCGTGCCCCGTGCCTGATGGACTGTTGGCTTCGTTGGGATCCGGTCGATCGACTTGAGCTTGTACATCTGCGGACATCGCTTGTAGTCGCCCGCTCGTGATGGAGAGAGGCTCGTGAGCGGGGCTCGAGAAGTGTTGTTCGTGGTCATGGGAAGACCATACCTACACGGTGTGACAGGTCTGTGTGAGCAGCGCGAAAACTGTGGCTACTCCGCGAAAATCAATTACCTCTTTCGGTTGACCGAGCGTCTCGCGATACGTACCTTCAGTAGTACTTGGTGGATGAAAGTCCACCGGGGGCGACAGGCCCGGCTTCGGTTGGGCCATTCGGGAAACCGGAGTCGCCAGCCTCACGCTTCGGCTTGGGGCACTGGTCTGACGAAGGAGCCCAGCCTTCAACGGACCGACGGAGCGCCTCCTTCGGGTGGCGATCCACGGAAGGGACTTCGGTCCCGACCGATGCTGAGGATTTCGGTCCTCGGCGGTCCAATCGGACTTGACGGCCTAGCTGGCAGCCGAAAGGACACACCGGGTTGCAGCAGGAAACTGCAGCTTCCCGGACAGGAGCGGCGATTCGTCGCTTCAGTGCGAACCCCGAAAGGGCGAGGCTTCGGTCGAGCTCTATCGGGGTTCTGCGCGTCCGGGACCAGGCATGGTGCCTGTGCAAGACAGGCGCTTACGCGTCACACAGAGCAGGTAGGCCAGCGCTCGAGAAGAACGAGTCGGTCATCTTCGAGCCTGCCTTGAAGGTGCGGTCCGGACTCCTCGCCGATGATCACGATGGTCCCGACCGATTGTGTGGCATCTGAGAAAGAGGCCATGTCTCCGTACGCCGCCTCGACATCGGCGCGGGTTGATCCGAGACCGATGCTCTCGGGCGTGAGGAGGCCGAGCATCCGCACGTCCTCGGCGGAACCTGTGAGGGGATCGAATCCGTACGTCCATGTCGCGAAGGTGAGGCCTCCTTCATCGCCGGTGAAGAGCAGCGTGAGGTTCCCCCACCCGACGAGCCGGGTCACGTCTCCCGCACAGGTGGGCACGTGAACAGCATCTGGTCGATCATCAGAATCGATGTCCCAGCCGCCGATGACACCGGCAAGGCCGCTTCGGACATCATCGAAGGGCTGTCCGATCAGGTACGGGCCGATGCCATCAGCCGTGAGGACGAGGGCTGATGCCTCGGGTCCAAGCTCATCTGCAGCCGTCGATTCATCTCCGGATCCGCACGCCGAGAGCACAAGAACCCCAGCGATCAGCGGGACAAGAAAGGGGCGAAGTGAGGACATTTCGCCACGGTAATGCCGCCCGCGAAAAACACCGGTCGTTCGCGAAAACCAAGAAGCGTTCTGGCTTGCAGTAGCGCGCCAGGGATGGCATTGTTCCTTTTACCGAAGAGGGGCAACCCGAAACGGGGAAACCGAGGGGCAACCTGAGGTGGATGTCGAGGGGAAACCTGAGGCAGCCGAGGGGCAACCTGAGGCGGTTGGTTGAAAGCCGACACCGGTCCGGAAACGGATCGCACCCGGAAACGGGTTACGCCGAAAGGTGGCGCTCTAGGGCGCAGGGGCTTCGGCCTCACTCACGGCTTCGGTCGGGGGTACTGGACGGAAAGTGCGAACCTCGGTTCGTACTGATCGCTCAGCTTGCTGAGCAGCTGGAGCGGAGGTCGAAAGACCGAAGCGAAGGCGGTCGGGCTGGAGGTCGAAAGACCGTAAAGGCCGACATTGAGAACACCCCAAGGGGGCTCCGGCTTCCTTGGGGTTTCTCGCGTTCGAAGGACTATGGACCACCGAACGATTCACCCCCTGTCCGTTGTCTGTGGTCTGTTGTCTGTCAGCGAAGGCGGAGCTGAACGGGTCTGGAGCGAGCGCAGGCGAGCGATAGGGCTACTCTGTTTCTCATGGCGTGGCCCGAAGATGCATTGACGAAGGACGAGACGATCGTCAGTTCCTTCCGTCCTCATTGGAAGCTGCTTTTCGTTCCGTTCCTTTGGGGACTCGGTGTTGTTGTCGTGTTCACGGGGCTTGAAGTCGCGTTCGACGGGTTGGCCAAGTTCAGCGGGTTGATCTCGGTGGGCGTCCTGGCCTACTTCGTTGTTCGCCCCCTCGTGAACTGGTGGTTCACCCGGTACGTGCTCACCACCGAACGTCTGATCACCCGGAAAGGGTTGATCGCCCAGAGCGGTATCGAGATCCCCCTTGAGAGCATCACGAACGTGAACTTCAGCCAGTCGATCTTCGAACGGATCCTTGGAGCAGGTGATCTTCTTGTTGAGTCTGCCGGTGAGACCGGTCAGAGTTCGTTCGTGAACATCCCGCGTCCCGACAAATTTCAGGCGCTGCTGTACAAGACACGTGAAGCCAGAAGCATCGATCTGTCGACAGGCCCTCCGATGGTCGCGCCAACTGACCCGACGGAGGCGATTCGGAAGCTTGCTGGCCTCCGTGACGACGGATTGATCACCGAAGAGGAATACGAACGGAAACGCCGCGAGATCCTCGACGGAATGTAGGTCGCTCGCTGCGCTCGCTCCGTAATAGGTACTTCGTATTGCGTACTACAGAGTCCGTGGTCCGTGGCCCTCTGAAGCTATTCCTCTTCGTCCGACGGTGGCATTCTGTCGAACTTTCCGACGATCTCGACGTGGTAGGTCTGGGGGAAGAGGTCGACGGGGGTTGCCTCGATGAACTCGTAGCCGAACTCTTCGAGCATGCGAGTGTCGCGTGCGAACGATGCGGGGTCACAGGACACATAGGCGATCGTTCGAGGCATGGCGGATGTGACCGCTTCGATCCCACGAAGGCCGAGGCCCTTGCGGGGTGGATCCACGACGGCGACGTCCCAGTACTCCTCGAGCGCTTCGATGTCACGTGTGAAGGAACCGTCGATGACCTTGGCATCGACGCCAGCCGCCCGAAGGTTCCTTCGTGCGTAATTGACAGCGGAGGAGATCGAGTCCAGGCCGAGCACACGGGCTGCACCCTTACCGACGGTGGCTCCGAACAGTCCAACACCGCAGTACCCGTCGAGGAGTGTGTCCCCGTCGTCGAGTTCGAGTGCGTCTTTCACGAGTTGCACGAGAATCTCGGCACCCGCAGTGTTGTTCTGGAAGAAACCGTCGACTGGGATCTCGAAAGTCGTCCCGTCTATGACTTCGGTGAGTGTCCCCTGGCCGATGATCGTCTCGAGACGCTTGCCCTTCCTTCGGATGACCGATGCTCCCCAGTCGGTTGCGGACTCGGGGATGTCGCCGTCGACGATCGCGACGACGTCTCCTGTGTTGATGCCACAGCGCAGAACGATCCTTGTGGCCCCGGTGAGATCGCCGAGTCGATCGAAGACTGCTCTGATCGGCGGTGCGAGCAGGAGGCATTCGTCAAGCGTGACCAGGTCGTTCGATTTCGCCCGGTACATGGCCGGTCGGCCATCGGCTACCTGGAAATCCATTCGATTGCGATACCCGAGTGCGTCGGGGGGAGCCACGGTGGCGTTGACGATCGGATCGGTGATTCTCCCGAGATGTTGCAACTGACCGATGACGGTGGATCGCTTCCAGTCGCGCTGCACTTCTTCCTGGGCAAACTGCCACTGACATCCGCCACACACCGCTGCGTGTGCACACGGAGGGGTTCGTCTGCCTTCAGCAGGTTCGAGAATCTCGACCAGAGCGACTCGTGCCCAGGACCCCTTGTCTTCCGTGATGGTGCCGGTCACGACTTCCCCAGGCATGGCGCCGGCGACGAAGTGTGCCTTGCCGTCCTTTCGGGCGACGGCCTCCCCGCCATGGGCGATGTCGTGTGGGTGGAGTTCGAGCATGCTGCGAGCGTACCGTTGGCTCCTGCCTCTATCGTCAGCGGGAGCGGTATCGTCGCCGGACGTCATCGGAGCAGTCAATGGATCTCGGCACCGTTCTCCAATTCCATCAGCAGTGGTTCTACGTGGCCGTTGTGTCGTGCGGCCTCGTGGGCGTATGGGGCCTGGCACTTGCGTTGATGAAGCGTGACCTCAATCGGGCGTTCACCATCGCTCGGGCAGTGGCCATCATCGCCATCTTGGTGCAGGTTGGCGCAGGCGTCGTTCTCTACAGCAACGACATACGTCCGGGAAACTCTTTCCATGTCTTCTATGGCGTCGTGATCGCGATCACCCTCACGCTCGCGTATCTGTATCGCTCGACCATGGCGCGCAAGCCTGCGCTCACGTATGGAATTCTCTTGCTCTTCGTCATGGGCCTCGGGCTTCGTGCATGGGCGAATGTGTCGTAACGGCCGGCGTTAGGCTGCACCCATCGGGAAAGGATCGGAATGCTAAGCGGAAAGCGGCTCGTCATCACGGGAGTTCTGACGGACGACTCGATCGCGTGGCACACTGCAAAGGTTGCGCAAGAACAGGGTGCTGAGGTCGTACTCACCGGGTTCGGGCGAGGTCTGTCCCTTACGAAGCGGTCCGCAAAACGTCTGCCCAATCCAGCCGAGGTATTCGAGCTCGACATCAACGATCTTTCCCACATGGAAGCGCTGACCGCGGCGCTCGATGAATCCTGGGGTGGTGTCGACGGCGCTCTGCACGCGATCGCCTTCGCCCCGGAGGATGCGCTCGGCGGGAAGTTCCTCGAGACGCCTGCAGATTCGGCAGCAACGGCTTTCCTCACTTCTGCTTTCTCGTACAAGACGCTCGCGGTCGGGCTGCTTCCGCTATTCAGGAAGGCCGGTGGAGGGGCACTGGTCAGCCTTGACTTCGACAACTCTGTCGCCTGGCCTGGCTATGACTGGATGGGAGTGTCGAAATCGGCTCTTGGATCCGTGACGAGATATCTCGCACGCTATCTCGGTGACGACAACATTCGTGTCAACCTGGTCTCTGCAGGCCCCGTCAATACGGTCGCTGCGAAGTCGATTCCGGGGTTCCAGCAATATGAGAATCTCTGGCAAGTGAGGGCCCCGCTGGGATGGGACCCGCGCGACCCCGATCCTGTAGCCAGGATGTCGTGTGTGCTCCTATCGGATTTCGCCCTCGCCACATCGGGCGAGATAGTCCACGTTGATGGTGGCTTCCATGCCATCGCCGCGGGAAGACGAGAGGGTCTCGACCAGGCCTAGCGGTCGGGCCCCGGCATCAGCCGGCCGGCCTTCTACTCCTCTGGTGAACCAGATGGCAGGGCAACGGTGAACGTCGCGCCGCCATCGACCGTCGGTTCAAACCAAACGCGACCATTCATCGCCTCAGCAAGTCCCCTGACGATCGACAATCCGAGGCCGGCACCGCCCTTGGATCGCGTTGCATGTGGCTGGAGTTGAGTGAATCGATCGAAGATGACGTCATGCATCTGGTAGGGGATTCCGGGGCCATGGTCTATGACGCTGAGTCGCACTTCGTCTCGAGCGGTAACAACCTCGATCTCCACATCAGCGTCCGCGCCGTACTTGAGCGCGTTGTCGACCAGATTCGTCATAACCCGCGCCAAGTGGTCACGGTCCGAATACAGCTCCTCTGTGTCCTCCGTGACGGACACGGACACTCGGTCCGCATCGGGCAAGGCAGCTAGTAACTCGGTGAGGAAGGGCTCGACATCGATCCCAGTCGATCGAACCGGGAGCGAAGCCGCCTCGATCCGCGACATGACAAGCAGATCCTCGATCAGGGTGTGTAGGCGCTTGGATTGATTCGAAGCCATGGTGATCAGCTGTTGCGCCCTCGGATCGTCCGGGAGAAGCTCAGGCCGCTGCAGCGTGCTCAACGCACCGATGATCGATGTGAGCGGCGTTCTGAGCTCGTGGGAAACAACGGAGACGAAGTTCGTCTTCATCTCGGCAACCTCGGCCATCCGAACGCTCGACGCTCGCGCTTCTTCGTACCGGGTCAACTGATTCAGCACGAGAGCGGCAGGCGCCGCGACGGACTCGAGGGTCCTGATGTCGGCGTTGGTGAAATCTGTCGCCTTGTCTCCGACAACAAGTACGCCGATCGTGCGGTCGCCCAAACGGAGCGCAACGGCGGCGAGGCGATCTGCCTGTAACTCGTGTGCGAGTCGATCCTCGGCCTCTCTGTTCTCGAACGAGTTGATGATCGCTGCGTCACCCGATGTGAATACGCGCTGTGGGAGGTTGCGCTCGTCGAGAGAGAGGACAACTCCCCGAGCCGCAACTGTGTGTCCTGCAACCCAGATCGGCGTCATCAGTTCAAGGGAGCCGGTGTCAGCGTCATACATGAGCACCAAGCCGATACGAGCTTCAACAGCTTCGACAACGCGACCGATCAACTCGGGGAGAACTTCGTCAAGATTCGTGCCGGCGCCGATGGAGAGTGACACGTCGTACAGTTGGCTGAGCCTGCGTTCCTGTCCGGCGAGGGTCGATTCTCTCGTGGCGAGTTCCTGGTACTTGAGGGAGGACTCCTCGATCTGGGTTCGGATCCGTATTGACAGCAGCATGACGAAAACGGTTGCGGCAACGAATCCGAGCAGCCTTGTGGCTGTCGCCGCCGTTGAGAATCCCAGTGAGTCTCCGAGTGCGATCCAGTATGAACCGATCGAACTGACGCTGACGACGATGAGTGGCACCGTGCTGACAGCGGCAGCGGCAGCGAAGAATGAGACAAGGAGGAAGCCGATGGCGGACGGGTTCTCTGAACCGTGCACGGCGACGAACACTTGGGCTGCGAATGCTCCGAGACCCCATGCAACGATGAGCCACTCCGCCAGGCGTGATGACCCCATCCGTTTCCATGGCGTAGCGGTCAGCGCGGCGAGTCCTGCGAGAAGGCCCGCGGCGGCGAGGAGACTCGGTGTGCGTTGAGACTCGTCAAGTGAAAGCGCCCAGATGGCAAAGATGCCGAGAGCGAGCCACGACACAGCAAGGCCCGTCTGGATTACGCGCACCCGATAGTCAGTTGTCAGTCGATCGCTCTGCGTCGTCACGCCAAACCCCTCGCGGATATCGAACCACACGGTAATCTCGTCGAATGGCCAGAGTCCTTCTTCTGTTCGGTGGTCGGTCGTCGGAGCATGAAGTGTCGTGCTCATCGGCGGTCTCCGTATATGGCGCCCTGACCGACTCAGGACATCGGGTCATACCCGTCGGTATCGATCGGCAGGGTGATTGGTTCCTGGCAGATACGGCCTACAAACCCTTCCGAGCCGAGGGAAGGCCGGTTTCGTTCTCTGTGCCAGCGGGCGTCCTTGAGGTCGGCGGCCAGCAGGTCGAGTTCGATGTCGTCTTCCCCGTGCTTCATGGTCCGATGGGGGAGGATGGGACGGTCCAAGGTCTCTTCGAGACCAGCGATGTGCCATACGTTGGTTGTGGTGTACGTGCGAGCGCACTCACGATGGACAAGGATTTCACGAAGCGAATCGCTCGCGCCGCCGGGATCGATACCTCACCGTGGCTAGCGGTCAAGAGAGCTCGGTGGGATGAAGACGCACTCGGCGTGGTGCGTGAGTTCTCGTCTCAACTCCGATATCCGATGTTCGTGAAGCCGTCTGCTCAGGGTTCATCGGTCGGCATCTCGAAGGTTTCGGATGCCGGAGCGCTCGAGGTGGCAATCAACGCTGCCCTCCAATACGACACCAAGGTCCTCGTCGAGGAGGGCATCGACGGGCGCGAGATCGAAGTTGCTGTACTCGATGGGCCACGCGCCTCGCTGCCAGGCGAGATCCTCACCGATGCCGACTGGTACACCTACAAGGCGAAGTACGACGACGACGGAAGTGAGTGTGTTGCTCCTGCGGACCTCGACCCACATGAGACGGCGACCGTCAGATCGCTTGCAGAGAGGGTCTTCGATCTCTTCGGATTGTCAGGGCTGGCGCGGGTCGACTTCTTCCTTGACACCCGCACCGGCAGGTTCCTCTTCAACGAAGTGAACACGATGCCAGGTTTCACATCGATCTCGGGTTTCCCGAAGATGTGGCTTGCATCAGGCTTCACCTACGAGGAGCTGTGTTCGCATCTCGTCGATGCCGCGTTCGAACATCACACGGCCCGGAGCAAGCTCGAGACTCGCTAGAGCTTGATCACCGGGCAAGTGAGCGTACGGTCGATGCCCTCGACTGGCTGAACCTGGGTCACTACGAGTTGTCCCAGAGCGTCAACATCTGACGCCCTCGCCGACACGATCACGTCGTAGGGGCCGGTGACAGCCTGAGCCGAGTCGATGCCGTCCATCGCAGCGATCGTGCGTGCGACATCCGAGGCCCTGCCTGTGTCTGTCTGGATGAGAATGTATGCCTGAACCATGATCACAGCGTACACCGTGCGCACGGCCCAGGGATTCGACGGTTGAACCCGAAGTCCGGAGTCGGAACAGAGACTCGGTGGATACGGCGTGGATAGTTCTGATCCGTCGACCGTCGTCCGTCGATACCCAGCAGAGTTCGGAACTGCTGGTTGGCGGATTGGGTCAGCACATTGCGGCATCGGCGGCGAGTAACCAATTGATCGAGCCTTCGAGGGATGCGATCTTGGACCGGCGCCCTGTGGCGATGTTGAGTGCTTCAACAGCGACCTCGTCGCCGCGGTCAATGACATAGACCAGTTGCTCTGCGGAAGCCCACACAGCGCTGCGAATCCCAGGTGCTGTGGATTCCGAGACGTCCGTCACGGCGATGACGTCCCCGCTTCTGATGTCTCCGACGAAGGCCTTTCCGTTCGACCAGACGACGACGACACGTGCCCGGTCGGGGGACACGCATGCGGACCGGACCGTTCCTTCCGGGAAGTCGGTTGGAAACTCCGCCACAGTGGCACCGTTCGCAACGTCGAGGACGCTGACGACGCCGGGCGAGACTGCCACGGCGAGGTCTCCCGACGCTGTCTCGAATGTCGTCCTGCCCGGATCCGGCAGATCGAGTGATACGAGCCCGGACTTGGGCGACCAATATGCGAACCTGCCGACTGTCTCGGAACTGCCCGACTCGACGATGAATCCATCGGCAACTCCAACAACCACACGAGAGGTCTCACCGTCGAGGTGGTCGACGACCGTGCCAGAAACGAGGTCCATCAGCCGGTCGCCGAACTCGCCGCCGCTTACAAAGCCGGTACCAATGAGCCAGACGAGGCCTGGGGTCGGGCCAGGCACGATGGACCCCGCCGTTGCAACCTCTCTGGGACTGCCGGCAAGATCATGATCGAGGACGAAGACGCTCTCGCCGTGCATGAACACGATTCGTCCGGCTGTGAACAGCAACGGGTACCGATGAATTCCAGTCTCATATCGGAGGTCGGTTCGTGCAACCATGCTGCCATCTGTGCGGAGAATCCACACTGTGGCACCTTGTTCTCCCCAACCGGTCGGTGTCGTGATGGCAATATCGCCTGTCAGGACTGCCGGTCCTTCAGATTCAGGACCCACGATCAACGCTGGATCGACACGGATCGTCGTGGCCGTGGCAGGCACCACGACCGTCGACTTCGGAACCTCATCTGAGGATGTCTCTGGGGTCGTCGACGTTGTCGAAACTTCGGTCGTTGACGTGATTGTCTTCGGTAGCGCAAGCCCGGCGGGTCGTGCATCTCCGGGCGACCCCAGGCTTGTCAGCAGCCACGCGACGGCGATCATGGCGGATGCGAGAGCCACGATCACCCAGATAGGCGTCGATCGTGGCTCGTTGCGACGGTTGGCTTCTTCCCCAACGATGCGAACAGGATCTTCCCTCACCCAGACAACCCTACGCGAACCAGCACCGATCTTCAGGAGTCAGAGCTCACGGCCACGCGTGAGAATGCCCGTGGTCTGTGGTCTGTGGTCTGTGGTCCGTGGTCCGTGGTCCGTGGTCCGTGGTCCGGAGCGAAGGCGAGCGATCAATATCCGTCGGAGCCGAAGCGGAGATTCTCCGCCTGTGCGTCCGTGCCTTCACCGATCAAGTCGAAGCGGACGCGCTGGCCTTGGCGAAGGAAACGGAACATTGAGCCCTCAAGGCTCCCTGGTTTGAGGAGAACTTCGGAGCGGTCGTCATCGCGGACGATGATGCCCACTCCCGTTGCAGCGTCGTAGACCTTGACGACGCCTTGCATCAGACCTTCTCGACCTTGCCGGCTTTGATGCAGGATGTGCATACGCGCGCCCTGCGTGAGTTGGATCCGTGCTTGACGCGGATCTTCTGGATGTTTGGACGCCAGGTCTTTGAAGAACGCTTGTGTGAGAAGCTGACCTGCTTGCCCGTCCACGGCTCCTTGCCGCAGACTTCGCACCTGTATGCCATGTTGGGTAATCCTCCTGAGGCGACGATGAACGATAGCAGCGCGGTCCGCGTATTCGACCCTGCATCATGCTCGTAATAGGTCCGAAAACAGACCAACATCGGTCCTGTGAACGATGCCACACAGCCAAAGCCACGCTCGCTTGTCTATCTCGACGACGTCGATGTTGTCAATGTCAAGGGGATAGGTGCCGTGACCAGCCGCAAGCTTGCGGCCGTGGGTGTGGAGTCGGTAGCGGATCTCTTGCTCACGACGCCGCGTCGATACCTCGACCGCAGCCAACTTTTCGACATCGGTGCGGCCCCGTACGACGAAGAAGTCACGGTCGGTGGCGTCGTCGAGACGTTCAACAAGCGCCGCATTTCCCGTGGTCGCACGATGGTCGAGGCGCGGGTGTCCGACGGGACGAGTTCGGTGCGCGTCGTCTGGTTCAACCCATGGATCTCCATGACGGTGGGAGAAGAGGTTGCCCTGTCTGGCAAGATCGAGAACTTCAAGGGCTCGCGCCAGATGAAAGGCCCGGACGTCGACAGGCTGTCCGGTCCCGAGTCGCTCATCACCGGCCGTGTCGTTCCTGTCTACGGCGGACTCGGCGGGTTGACGCCTTTCAAGATGAGGGAGTCCATGGCCAACGCTCTTCGCCGGTCACTTCCGATGGACGATCCGCTCAGCGAAGAGCAACGTGAACCATTCCGACTCATGGACCGAACCAGTGCGTTCCAGAGCATCCACCTGCCGGACGAGTTCAGGGATGTATCGGCGGCGAAGCGCAGGCTGATCTTCGATGAGTTCCTGCGGATCCAGATGGCGTTCCTCGCACGGGCGCACGATGATTACGAGTCGAGCCGTGGCGTGGCGTTCGTTCCGGGGGAAGGGGAACTCTCGCTGAGATTCCGCGCACAGTTCCTCGCGGCGATCGGTGCGGAGGAACTCACATCCGCGCAGGAAGATGCGCTCGGCAAGATCAGGGACGGAATGGAGAACCAGAGTCCCATGCATGCACTGCTCCAGGGCGAGGTGGGTTCCGGGAAGACGATCGTCGCGTTGCTTGCGCTTCTCGGCGCGGTCGAGGATGGGCATCAAGGTGTCGTGATGGCGCCCACCGAGGTTCTCGCGACGCAGCACTACTTCGGCATCGAGCGACTGCTTGTTGACGCCGCTATGGCTCCGCAGATCGAGGATCGAGGTGCGGCAGGGACTGAGAACCTCTTCGGCGGAGACGATCCCGTCACCAGGCCGGTCCGCATCGGTCTGTTCACCGGATCGCGTGTAACGACCAACTTCGTGGCAGGGGATATCGGACGGAAGCAGGGTCTCGCATGGCTCGAAGACGGACTGATAGACATCGCCTTTGGAACCCAGGCACTCATTCAAGCCGATGTCTCATTCCAGTCCCTCGGCCTTGCAGTTGTCGATGAGCAGCACCGGTTCGGGGTCGAGCAGAGGGTCCAACTGCGGGCCGCACGCGATGACGGTGCTGTACCCGACCTGCTTCTGATGACGGCGACGCCCATTCCCAGGACCTTCGCGATGGTGCTGTATGGCGATCTCGATCTGGTGACCATCACAGATCTCCCACCAGGACGCGTCGCTGTAGCCACCACGGCGGTGGCCGATACAGCCGACGCGCTCGAGGTGATCGATGAGACGATCGTGGCTCACGTGGGTCGAGGCCAGCAGGTGTTCGTGGTTTGCCCGCTCGTCAATGACTCAGACAAGATCGATGCGATCTCAGCCACATCGGAGTTCGCTCGCGTCTCGGCTTCCATACCGCAGGTCTCCGTCGGGTTGCTCCACGGCCAGGTCGGGTCCGACGACAAGGCCGCGATCATGGAGCAGTTCCGAGTTGGGGAGATAGACGTCCTCGTGGCCACGACCGTGATCGAGGTTGGCATCGACATTCCGAACGCAAGCTTGATCGTGGTCCGCAGCGCCGAGCGGTTCGGCCTCAGCCAACTCCACCAACTGAGGGGTCGGGTGGGTAGGGGCGAACACGCGAGCGAATGTCTTCTCGTTCATGATGCGAAGACGGCTGAGTCCGAGCAGCGGATCGAGGCGATGCTCGCATCTCATGACGGATACGTCCTCGCCGAGAAGGACCTTGAGATCCGGGGCCAGGGGACGGTGTTCGGGGGCTCCCAGTCCGGGAGTGCAGATCTCAGGCTTGCCCACATCGTCAGGGATGCAGACCTCCTCGGAATCGCACGCGAGGTTGCCGAGGAAGCGATGAAGGTCGGCCGTGAGAGCGATCTCGTCCTTGCGGTCCTCGAGGAATCTGATCGGTTTCTCGGAACGCTCCCTGAGGCGATCGATGACGAGGTCGAAGTATGAGGGTCATCGCCGGTGCGGCGAAAGGCACGAACCTGAAGGCTGCACGACACGGGACCCGTCCCATGACCGGCCGAGCACGGGAGTCCCTCTTCTCGATCATCGCAGCCCGCTTGCCGGCCGCCGAAGTACTCGATCTGTTCGCCGGGACCGGATCGCTCGGCCTCGAGTCTCTGAGCAGGGGAGCGGAACTTGCTGTTTTCGTAGAGTGGGACGACGAGGCGGCCATTCTTCTGAAGGACAACATCGAGTCGGTCGGCCTCGGAGGCTCGGTCATACAGAAGGACGTCGAGGTAGCGCTTGGATCGCTTCGCCGATTGTTCGATGTCGTCTTCGTGGACCCACCGTACGCTGACGACGACGAATCGGTCGAGCGGACACTGGCGCGCCTGGAGCCACTGCTCGCGCCCGATGGCCTTGTCGTCGTCCACAGACAGGCGCGGAGTGCGTTCGGAGTCCCTGATTTCCTCACTTCAACTGATGAGCGGCGTTACGGTGATGCTGTGATAACGATGTTGGAGAGGACGGTCGCGTGATCACCGCGCTTGTACCAGGAAGTTTCGATCCCCCGACCAAGGGACATCTCGACGTCGTCGAGCGGCTCGTGCCGCTTTTCGATCAGATCGTCGTGGGCGTCGTGCACAATCCGTCGAAGAGTCCACTGTTCTCCGCCGAGGAGCGAGTATCGCTTCTCGAGGAGTGCACCGCCCAGTGGTCGAACGTCAGCGTTCATAGCTTCTCCGGTCTGTTGGTTGACTACGCCATCGAGATCGGTGCGAGGACCGTCGTCAAAGGACTCAGGGCGGTAACAGACTTCGAATACGAGATCCAGATGTCCCAGATGAACAGGCACCTTTCGGGCGACGTTGTGTCCCTGTTCGTTGCTACGAAGCCCGAGTACGGTTATCTCTCGTCATCACTTGTCAAGGAAGTGGCGCGTCTCGGGGGCTCGGTCGAGGCCTTGGTTCCCGGGCCGGTGGCGACAGCATTGAAGGAGCGACTCGCATGACCGACAACATCGAGAGTGCACATCCAGCCCCAATGGTTCCGGGAGCCATCGCAGATCTGCTCGAAGATCTCCTTAGCGAGATCCAGAGTGCGCGTGCGGTCCCACTTTCGAACAACGTCATGATCAACCAGGAGGAGATCCTCGATCGACTCCACCAGGCGATCGAGGACCTCCCAGAAGAACTGAGGGCCGCCCGGTGGATGGTCCGTGAACGCGAGGCGTATATCTCACGTACCAACGAGAAGGCACGCGATCTCCTGGTGAAGGCACGTGAAGAGTCGGAACAGCTTGTCTCGGAGAACTACGTCGTCCAGGAAGCCGTCGAAGAGGCGAACGCACTTGTACGAAACGCAGAGAGCGAGGGGCGACGGATCAGACTCGAAGCCGAGGATTTCGCCGAACGCCACCTGAGCGAAGCCGAATCCGTACTTGGCGAGCTCTACCGCTACATCACCGAAGCCAGAGCAGAACTCCACAAGGCTCTTCCGCCAGCTGAACCACCACCGATCAGCGAGTAGTCCGACAGAGGACCAAGCCGTTCCGCGCCGTCCCTACCCTGAAGGCATGCTCCGTTCCCCCTTCTTGCTCAATGTTGCTGATCTTCTCGGGATGAACGCTTCCGGTCGCGAGGTCACGATCGAGGCCCCTGTGGACTGGGGCCTCGAACTCATTGCGTTAACTCCAGATGAGCCGATAACGGCTGATCTGATGCTGCACCCGATCTCGAACGGCATCGCCGTGACGGGCCGGGTCAACTTCGTGACTGTCGACACCTGCCATCGATGCCTCGACACGACCCGTAGGGAACGTTCGGCGTCGATCGGTGCCCTGTTCGATGAGGCCGTCGACGATGAGAGCTACCCGCTCGACGGGCAGGAGATCGATGTCGAACAGATGCTTCGCGATGAGGTGATTCTCTCCTTGCCGTTGACCACGACATGCGACGACGAATGCTCATCAGTTGTAGAAGACGCTCCGATAGACTTGAATGAAGACTCCCCGGACGACGAGGGCGATGTTCGTTCGCCCTTTGCAGTCCTCAAGGATCTCCTCGAACCCGGGGAATAAGTAAAAGGTTTACCAACATGGCAGTACCGAAGAAAAAGATGTCGCGGTCCCGCACTCGGCGTCGCAAGGCTCAATGGAAGGTCGCACGGCCAACCATCGCCCGTTGCCAGCAATGCAACTCACCTCACCGCCCCCACAGGGCCTGCGAAGTGTGCGGCACCTACAACGGGCGCGAAGTTACCCCTGTCTAGTAGCTGCACATGCCACTGATAGCCATCGACGCCATGGGGGGCGACAACGCTCCTCATGAAGTCGTCGAAGGTGCCGTGGCCGCCTCCGAAGGAGGTACCCGCATCGTCCTCGTTGGTGACGAGGCTGCGATTGAACCAGTTCTTGCCGGACGAGGGAATGACATCTCGATCCGCCATGCGACAGAAGTCATCGACATGGATGACGATCCTTCGCATGCGATCCGTGAGAAGAAGGACGCATCGATCGTCGTCGCGTCCCGCATGGTCTCCTCAGGTGAAGCCGATGCGCTGATCTCGGCTGGTTCCACCGGTGCTGCGATGGCATGCGCCGCGTTCTTGATAGGTCGCCTCAAAGGCGTGTCCCGCCCAGCCATCGCAACGTTCTTTCCAAGCGGTCAGTGCGTTATGGACATGGGTGCGAACCTCGAGGTGAAACCGGAACATCTTCTCGAGTTCGCCGTCATGGGCTCAGCGTTGTCAGAGGTCTATCGCCACATCGACAACCCGAAGGTGGGCCTCTTGAACATCGGCGAGGAGTCGACCAAGGGCAGGGAGGTCGAAAGGGCTGCCTATGCGCTCCTCGATGCCAGCGCAGCGATCAACTTCATCGGGAACGTCGAAGGCCGCGACATCGCCGCACACACCGCCGATGTCATCGTCACAGACGGCTTCACCGGCAACGTTCTGCTGAAAACGAGCGAGGGCGCAGGGAAGGCGATTCAGCAGATGATCCTCGAGACGCTCTCACAACCCGCCTACCAGGACATGGTTCCCGGCCTCATGCCCGCCTTCATGGAGTTGCGCGAGCGACTGAGTCCTGAGAGCGTCGGCGGTGCGCACCTCGTCGGCACGAAGGGTGTCGTGGTGATCGCACATGGTTCGTCATCGCGGGTCGCCATCACGAATGCGATCACGATCGCAGCCGACGGTGCGAGATCCGGCCTTGTGGAGAAGATCGCTGATGGCATCCAAAACGCCACTCACTGACGGACCGACCGATGGCTCGCTTGCGTCGATAGAGACTGCCCTCGGCCATTCCTTCAGCGAACCAGATCTCCTTCTCCATGCCGTCACGCACACGTCGTTCGCCGCGGAGAATCACGGCGCCACGTCATACGAGCGCCTCGAATTCCTTGGCGACGCCGTCCTGGAGTTGAGCACAACGGATGTGATCTTCTCGCTACTCGCGGAAGAGTCCGAGGGCCGCATGACGAAGGTCCGTGCATCGGTTGTCGACATTACGACGCTTGCCGAGGTCGCTCGCACGGTTGGACTCGCAGACGTTGTCCGCCTCGGCGTTGGGGAGGAGCGCAGTGGGGGAGCAGACAGAGATTCGATCCTCTCCGACACGATGGAGGCCGTTCTCGGAGCGATCTACGTTGACGGCGGGTTCGAAGCGGCACACGGTGTGGTCACATCTCTGTGGACAGAGATAATCGCCTCTCGTATCGCCGCACCGGTAGTAACCGACGGCAGGTCACGACTTCAGGAACTCATTGCGCAACGTGGCGGGACCGTGAAGTTCGGGTTCGAACGGAGCGGACCTGATCATGCCGCGGTGTACGTTGCCACCGTCCTCGTCAACGGAGAGGCGGCTGGGACGGGAACAGGGAGTTCCAAGAAGTCGGCGGCGATCGCGGCATCGGACAGCGCTCTTCGGTCGGATGAGTAAGGCTACAGCCGAACAGCCAAGGTGAAGCACACGCATGTAATTCGCTCTGGTAGCCTGTGGCACCGTGAAACTCAAACATCTGACATTGCGAGGCTTCAAGTCGTTCGCAGATAGAACCCGACTCGACTTCTCCACCGGCGTCAACGTTGTTGTCGGCCCCAACGGCTCGGGGAAATCCAACATCCTCGATGCCATCGCGTGGGTCATGGGCACGCAGGGAACGAAGTCGTTGCGCACGGAGAAGATGGAAGACGTCGTCTTCGCCGGTACTGAGTCTCGCCCGCCCTTGCCTCGAGCTGAGGTGGCACTGTCGTTCGCCAACGATGACCAGCTCATGCCACTCGGTCTCGCAGAGATCACGATCACCCGTCGTTTGTTCAGAGACGGCACGTCTGAGTACGAGCTCAACGGTGCGCCATGCCGACTGCTCGATATCCAAGAATTGCTCTCTGATGGCGGAATCGGAAGACAGCAGCACGTCTTGGTGAATCAGGGACAGGTCGGCGACATCCTCAATGCACGCCCCGAGGATCACCGTGGCGTCATCGAGGAGGCGGCAGGTGTCACGAAGCATCGTTCGAGACGTGACAGGGCGATGCGAAGGCTCGAACGGACGGACCACGACGTGGAGAGGCTCAACGACATTCTGGGCGAGAAGCGCAAGGCCATGCGTCCGCTCAAGAGGCAGGCGAATGCAGCTGGGCGGCACGATTCGGTCCGTGACGAGGCCCTTGCGATCAGGCTCTGGCTCGGCGGTGAGGATCTCCGGTCCATCAGGAACAGATTGAATGAAGCCGAAACCGAGCGGTCTGAAGGTGCGAACGTCCGCGACACGACCGACAAGGAGCTGACCGATCTGCTCGGCTCGCTTGAGGACCTGCGGAGTGCCGCTGGCGTGGTTGGCTCGCAGCTCAGCCGTGACACTGCAGCCGCAGCAAG
The DNA here is from genome assembly GCA_964196275.1 of uncultured Kiloniellales bacterium. Taxonomy (GTDB): domain Bacteria; phylum Actinomycetota; class Acidimicrobiia; order Spongiisociales; family UBA5794; genus UBA5794. The sequence continues at coordinate 21,088 of CAXMSN010000001.1, forward strand.
GCTCGAGACAGTGACTGAACGCCTTCGACGTATCTCCCTTGTGTCTCGTGAACGCAGAAGATCGATCGCATCGCGTGCCGAAGGTGCCGATGAACGGCGCGAGGACCTCGAGATCGAACAACGAGATCTCACCGACGTCGTGGCGAGCACCGAAGCGGCAGAGTCGGCGGCATCTGAGGAAGCTGACCGCACAGACGTGGCGCTCAAGGCACTTGAGGACGAGGAACGGTCGCTTTCCGAGCAGATCAAACTGCCGACAGAGGGCGTTGTGGCCAATCTGCGTGGCGACCTTCGCGCACTCGAGAACGCATCCCAGCGAGACGTCAGTGAGACTGAGCACATAAGGGCGCGCTTCGACGTCGTCGCTGCGCGCCGTACCGAGGAGAACGAAGAGACCGATCGCCTCAATTCCGAGATCGAAACTACAGACGCCGCTGTCACAGAACTGCAGGACGTTTACACCACGAGGAAACAGGCCAGGGAGAGCGCTCAGGTGGTCTGGGAGCGCGACGAGTCCGACGTGGCCGAAGCCAGGCTGAAGGCTGCCGGGGCGGAAGCGAGAGTGGAGGCTCTCGAGACGGCCGTTGCCGGGCTAATCGATGAGCGTGCGCGTGACCTCGCTTCGGGCGCCGATGGCGTCCTGGGTTCTCTTGTCGCACGACTCGACGTTCCTGTGGAGGTCGCAGACGCGGTTGACGCTGCGCTGGGGGAGTGGCGGGGCGCCTTCGTTGCCCAGGACCAGTCCGCCGTTCGTTCCGTTGTCGAGGTTCTCAAGGGTGCGGGTTCTGGCGGAGTGTCGGTCGTGAGTTCGAGTCCTGTCCCGGTTGATCAGACGAGGGCGATAGCGGCTCGGTTCGGCGTGGACGCGATGGTTGACGTGCTCGGTCCGAAGGCGGACGAATCAGTCGCTTCGATGTTCCTCGGTGACGTCGTGGTCGTGCAGGGTTGGATGGCGGGCTGGAGCCTGGTGTCCGAGGAGCCCTGGGTCAGAGCGGTGACGCCTGAAGGAGACCTGATCACGCAGCGGGGCATGTTCGTGGCCCAGCCGGATGGAGCAGGCCCTGCTGCGCTTGAGGCAGCTCGGGTTGGCCTTGAAGCTGCTCAGCATCAACTCACTGAGACCGAGACCGGGCTTCACAAGTCCCGGCTCGCATTCGACGGGACGAGAGAAGGCGAGCGCAGCGCCCTCGAATCGCTCGAAGCGCTGGAAGCGACCCTGGCAGGGCTCACGGAAGCGCTCGGACTCGTTGGACGAGCTCATGTCGCGTCACGCGACGAGGCAGCCCGCCTGAGCAACCGCCTGGAAGCACTCGAAGAAGCGAGAACCTCGCGTGACGAGAGGATCACTTCGCTGCGAGACCGAGTCGCCGAGTTCCAAGGAGAGGAAGCCGTCAGGCAGCAGGCGTGGGATGCCCTCAACGACCGCAGGGCGGAAGTCGCTCAACTCCGTGACGGCGCTCGTAAGCGGCGTGAGGCAGCCACAGCGGAACTCGCTTCGATCGTTGAACGGAGGCGGATAAGTGAGCGGAGGCTTGCTGTGATCTCTTCGGAGGTCGCCCAACTGCAGTTCCTGCCTGGTCAGGACGAAGCGGTTGCCGCTCTTGAACAGATCGAGGCTCGCTCGGATCGTGTGACGCTCGTCGTCGCATCACACATCGAGGCTCTGCGCATACGGCAACGGGAGCTGAGGGAGAGCGTTGGAACTGCGAATTCCGAACTCACCGATGCAGAGGAACGTCGGGAGGTTCTCGATACGCAGCGTCGAACGTCGGCCGACGCCGTGAATGCCCTCGATATTGAGATCGCTGAACTTCGTGTGCGGGACGAGTCCGTAGCCGAAGGTTTGAGACGCGACGCCGACTCCGACGAAGCCACCGCGCTCGGTGCGGAGATGCCGGAACTGGCCTCGGGGATCAACATGAAAGAGCGTCTGGCATCCCTTGAGGCTGACCTCCGACGGATGGGACCCATCAATCCGCTCGCTGCATCTGAATACGCTGAACTGTCGGGAGAGGTCGACGAGTTGGAAGCGCAGCTCAACGACTTGAGCGACTCTCGTGCAGAGCTCAAGAAGGTCGTTGCAGCGCTTGATGAGCAGATGGTGACGTTGTTCGAGGAGGCGTTCGCCGAGATAGCAGGCTTCTATGAGGAGAACTTTGCGCTTGTGTTCCCTGGTGGGTCCGGAAGGTTACGAATGACAGAGTCAGACGACCCGCTCAATGCCGGTGTCCTCGTGGAGGCACAGCCGGCAGGAAAGAAGGTTGGGCGGCTTTCGCTCTTGTCGGGTGGCGAGCGTTCTCTTGCTGCACTTGCCTTCCTGTTCGCAGTGTTCCGGGCAAGACCGAGCCCGTTCTACGTGCTCGACGAGGTGGAGGCCGCGCTCGACGATGCCAACCTGCATCGATTCCTGAAACTCGTCGACACCCTGCGACGCGACGTGCAGCTGGTGATCATCACCCATCAGCAGCAGACCATGCACGCAGCAGACGTGCTGTACGGAGTAACGATGGAACCCGGGGCGTCGTCCCAGGTGATCTCCAAGCGTATGACTTCCGTTACCGTCTGAGCCTCTGAGCGAACGAGCCGTGTTGTGCAGGTGACCGATAGCGCGGTTACGCACGACACGGCGCCACTATCGACAAGGAAAGCTCTGTGGATCCGCTGATCATCCTCATCGCACTGGTCGTGATCATCGCCGCCGTAGCCGTGTTCTGGTTGGCGAGGTCGGGTTCTGACGATGAGCAGGTTGCAACATCCGAGACCAGAGCGAAGCAGGACAAGGGAGGGCTCCGGAGTCGGCTTGCAAAGACAAGATCGGTTCTTGGAGGGTCGATCACATCACTCTTCAGCTCGGCAGGCGCCGACGAAGCGGCGTGGGAAGACCTCGAAGACGCCTTGATCCTCGCCGATGTCGGCCCTGACACAGCATCGACCGTGGTGCACGAAGTGCGTCGGCGTTCTCCTCAGAATTCCGACGAGGCAACGACGATACTGGCCGAGATCTTGTCCGGTCTCCTCGCCGGACGGGACCGGTCTCTCGACCTTTCTGCCACTCCTTCTGTTGTCGTGGTTGTCGGGGTCAACGGAACGGGGAAGACGACGTCGATCGCAAAGCTGGCAAACACGCTTGTCGCCGATGGTCGAACCGTTGTCCTGGGGGCGGGGGACACCTATCGGGCGGCGGCAGACCATCAGCTCCAAGAGTGGGGAACCAGGGTCGGCGTCGAGGTGATCACCGGTGAGGCTGGATCCGATCCGGCAAGCGTCGCGTTCGCCGCAGTCGACCACGCCAAGTCCAACGAGGTCGACGTGGTCATCGTGGACACCGCTGGCAGGTTGCACTCGCAGACGAACCTGATGGATGAGCTGACCAAGGTCACGAAAATCGTCGCACGCGAGGCGGGATCAGTATCTGAGGTCCTGCTCGTGCTCGATGGAACAACAGGACAGAACGGCATCGCACAAGCTCGGGCCTTTGCCGAAGCGGTCGGAGTCACCGGCATTGTCCTCACGAAGCTCGACGGTACCGCGAAGGGCGGTATCGCGATCGCAGTCGAGCGCGAGCTTGATATCCCCATCAAGTACATTGGGGTGGGCGAAGGCATGGACGACCTGATGCCGTTTGTGCCAGATGACTTTGTGGAGGCGCTGATCACATCATGACGCATGAAGAACTTCTCGAAGCCGCGGCTGAAGCTGCGACAAGATCGTATTCACCTTATTCGTCGTTCCGTGTTGGAGCGGCAGTACTCGCAGCCGACGGGACCGTGTACACCGGGGCGAACGTCGAGAACGCCGCATACGGTTCTGCCGTCTGTGCAGAGGCCTCCGCGATCAGCGCCGCCGTGAATGCCGGCGTACGCAAGATCGAAACGGTTGCTGCGGTCTGCCTTGATGGCGAATTCTGTAGCCCGTGTGGCAACTGCCGCCAGATCATGCAGGAATTCTTCGTGGAGACGGTGATCATGCACGGGCCGGATGGCACGCCCAATGCTCTGCCACTGTCGGAACTGCTGCCCCTGTCGTTCGGTCCCGAGGCCCTCGGCTAGACGGCTCGAACGAAGCAGGTATTACGTACCACGTAGTACGTACAACTCCGGCGTCGTACTACGTAATCCGTACGACGCCCCACAGCCGGCTATCTCCCCTGCTACGAGCGCGCTTTGAGCGCCTCGATCAGCTGGGGCACCACCTTGTGGACGTCGCCAACGACGCCTAGGTCAGCGAGACCGAAGATCGGAGCGTCCGGATCCTTGTTGATCGCGATGATGGTCGCGGAACCCTTCATGCCGACCAGATGCTGCATGGCTCCCGAGATCCCACATGCGATGTATACAGATGGCTTGACGGTCTTGCCCGTCTGCCCGACCTGGTAGCTGTAGGGAACCCAGCCAGCGTCTACGACCGCCCTCGTGCCACCAACGGCTCCACCGAGGAGGCCAGCAAGTTCGTGCATCATGTCGAACTTGTCACCGCTCCCGAGCCCTCGCCCGCCAGACACGACGACGGCTGCAACCTCGAGGTTGGGGCCTTCTGACGCCTCGACATGACGTTCGGTCACCGTTGCCCCACCGGATCGACCGGTATCAGGCATCTCCACGGTGTGCACGGTGGGAGTGACGCCGCCTGTCGGTTCCGCTGTGAAGGCCTTTGGCCGCGTGACGATGATCGCGGGACTCTTGGCTGTGAACTCGGTCGAGATTCCCAGCGTGCCACCAAGGATCTCTGAGAAGACCGTGATGGTGTCGGTTCCGTCGAAGTCGAGGGCATTGGAAATGACTGGTCTACCCATCCGCGCGGCGAGTCTGCCCGCGATGTCCCTGTCCATGTTCCCTGCACCGAACAACACGATGTCAGCTGACTCCACCAGCGTGGCCATGGCCGCTGACGCCGGCGCGGAGGCGAGCGTGTCTCCGGCATCGAAGTGGTAGACATCCGAGGCCCCGTGGTCGCCGAGCGCAGCGAAGCTGGCATCGGAGCCTGCGCCGAGATAGAACACGTGCACATCGCCGTGAGTCTGCGCCTTGCTGATGAGTTCAAGGGAACCTGTCGACGGTACGCCTTCGTCTTCTTCTGCGAAAACCCAAATATTCATTCAGATCACCTTGGCCTGTTCGAGCGTCTCAACGATCTTGATATACGCGTCACCGTCGTCCTCGACGATCTCGCCTGCGGCTCGAGCCTCGACGGGTTCGACACTTCGGATCATCTGGCCCGTTTCTGACTCAATGCCGAGATCGGCGGCAGTGAGTGTGCTGACGGGCTTCGACTTCGCCTGCATGATTCCCTTGAAGGTCGGGTATCTCGGCTCGACCCCCGCGGTAACCGTTACGAGCGCCGGTGCCGGCGCCGTCACGACATCGTATCCGCCGGCAGTCTGGCGCTCGATGGTGATGGCGCCATCGGCCGCCTCGACCTTCCGTGCGAACGAAAGGCACGGTACGTCGAGAAGTTCGGACATCATCTGTGGCATGACGCCGCTGTACCCGTCGGTCGACTCGGTGCCAGTGACAACAAGGTCGAACCCCTCCTGAGTCATAGCCGCAGAGAGCACGCGTGCAGTAGTGAGAGCGTCGGAACCCCTGAGGGCTTCGTCGTCGATCACGACTGCACGGTCCGCGCCCATAGCAAGAGCCGTGCGAAGACCCTGCTGTCCTCCTGTTGGTCCCATGCTGTAGACCGTGACGGTCCCCTCGGTCGCCTCGGCGAGTTGTAGCGCGATCTCGACGCCCGATTTGTCTGTGTCGTCGAGTACCTGGTCGTCCGGCCGGACGACCCAGTGGTTCTCATCATCGAGTTCGTACGGTGACGCTGGGTCAGGAATCTGCTTCACGCAGACCGCGATGTTCATGGCGTTCCGCTCCTTCTTGTGGCTGTTCGCATGTTACGAACGGCTGCGCGCTTTAGGTAAACCCGCGTTCACACGCCCCCAACCAGCGTGGGGAGGAAACGATCAACCACATTCGTGAACGTCTGTCTGGCGATGCCAGCGGTTTCGGTGACCTCTTCGTGGGACAGCGGTGTGGGGGAGATGCCCGCCGCCAGGTTCGTCACAAGTGATATGCCGACGACCTCTGCACCCATGTGCCGTATCGCGATCGCTTCTGGTGCGGTCGACATCCCCACCAGGTCCGCGCCCATCCGCTTGGCCATCTGGACCTCGGCCGGTGTCTCGTAGGTTGGTCCGAGGAACCAGGCGTAGACGCCCTCATGTGGCGTGATGCCAGCTTCGGTGAAGGTTTCTGCGAGCGCTGCTCGCAACGTCGGGCTGTAGACATTCGTCATGTCTGGAAAGCGTGGTCCGAGCCTGTCGTCGTTGGGCCCGGTCAGCGGATTCCGTCCGGTCAGATTGAGGTGGTCCGAGATGATGACCAGATCTCCTGGGATCAGGTTCTCGTTCACGCCACCGGCGGCGTTCGTCAGCAGAACGCGAGTCGCGCCGGAAGCAACCGCCGTACGGACACCGAAGACGACGTCATCCATCTCCCATCCCTCGTACGTGTGGACTCTCCCGGAGAAGAGCAGCACTCTTCCGTCGCCGACCGGGGCTGAGTACAGGCTGCCGGAGTGACCCGCAACTTGGGGTTGCGGGAAGCCGGGGATGTCCGCGTACGGGATCTCGATGGCGCCGTCGATGCTGGCCGCGTAACTGCCGAGCCCAGAGCCGAGCACGACAGCAGCCTCGTGCGACTCGTGGCCGGTACGTGCCTTGATGGCGGTCGCTGCTGCCATAAGCGTGTGGTAGTTCATCTCACATCTCCCAGTATCAGACGGGGTGCGGCGATCGGGACATCCGACACTCCCCACGTGTGGTCGAGCACGCTCAGCGCGCTCTGGAGCCTCGATTCCTCGCGGTACCAGATCTCGGCGAGCGGTTGGCCCTCTTCGACCGTGTCACCGACCTTCGCCAGAACCATGATGCCAACAGCGGGATCAACGATGTCTTCCTTCTTCGCTCTTCCCGCGCCGAGCCGAACAGCGGCGATCCCAATGTCGTATGCGTTGCACCTCGACAGATGGCCTGGATTCCGGGCCTGGATCACGTGCACGTTGCCGACCGATGGAAGCTTCGATGGATCCTCGATCGCTGCCACGTCGCCTCCTTGACGCTCGACCAATTGCAGGAAGCTGTCGTAGGCATCACCGGATGTGATCGCACGTTCGATGTTCGCCTCGGCTGAGGAACGGTCCACTGCTCCGGCAAGAAGCAGCATCTCTGTGGCGAACAGCTTGGTGATCCGGACGATGTCATCCGGACCGCCGCCCTTGAGGACATCGATCGACTCTGCGATCTCGTTGGCATTGCCGACGGCGACTCCGAGCGGTTGGTCCATGTTCGTGAGGACCGCCGTGACGGGAGTGTCGTGAGCGGCTCCGATGGCGACCATCATGGATGCGAGCGTCGTGGCGTCCGGCAGGTTCTTCATGAACGCACCATTGCCGACCTTGACGTCCAGGAGGAGTCCGTCGAGATCCTCAGCGAGTTTCTTCGACATGATCGAAGATGAGATGAGGGGCACGGATGGAACGGTCCCTGTTGCATCGCGCAGGGCGTAGATTCGTCGGTCGGCGGGCACGAGTGTCTCGGTCTGCCCCGCCATCACGACTCCGACGTCGTTGAGTTGATCCTCGAAGTCGCTTGGTGCGATCTGGGTGGTGAAGCCCGGTATCGATTCGAGCTTGTCGAGTGTCCCGCCGGTGTGTCCCAGCCCACGTCCGGAGATCATCGGGACGGCAACACCGCATGCGGCCATGATGGGAACCAGAGGAATCGAGATCTTGTCTCCGACTCCGCCGGTCGAGTGCTTGTCGACCTTGGGCTTCTGCACACCCGAGAGATCGAGGACCTCGCCGGAATGAAGCATCGCCTCGGTCCAGGGAGCGAGTTCCTCAGGCGTCATGCCCTTGAAGATGATGGCCATCAGCAGGGCCGACAGTTGATAGTCAGGAATGCGGTCTGCTGTGAACTCACTGATGATCCACCGCAGCGCGTCATCGTCGAGCGCCTCACCGTCGCGCTTGGCTCGAATCAGTTCGACCATGGAGAACGTCATGACGATCCTTTCATCCGCACTCTGCCCTTGACAATGGACACACCCTCAGCGCGGAGACGCTGGGCGTGCTCTCTCTCGCTGCCAGGGACGAGTCGTCCCGATACAGCGATAACTCTCCACCACGGTAATCCGGGTGTGGTGCGAAGGAGATTGCCAACCGCCCTGGCTGCTCCCGGATACCCAGCCTCAGCCGCGACCTCTCCGTAGGTGCTGATCTCGCCTGACGGCACCGCTTCGATCACCGAGATCACCGCCTCCGTGAAGGCATCGTCCGGCGGGGAGGTCACAGTGTCCCGAACAGCCTGTCGCCCATGTCACCAAGACCAGGGACTATGTAATAGTCGTCGTTGAGTTCGCGATCGTGCGCCGCTGCAACGATGTGTACGTCGGGATGATCCTCGTCCATCCGCCGTACGCCCTCAGGTGCGGTGACGACGCACAGAGCCGTGATATCGGTTGCTCCCGAGGACTTGACCTTGTCCGCAGCCCAGCTCAGCGAGCCACCTGTCGCAAGCATTGGCTCGCATATCAGGACCGACGCGTCCGTCAGGTTCGGGAGCTTGGAGTAGTACTCAAGAGGAAGGGCCGTGGCTTCGTCACGTTGGACGCCTGCGAACCCAACCTTGACACCAGGGATCATCTCGAGAACCGCCGACAACATGCCAAGCCCCGCACGCAGTACGGGAACGGCGACGATGTTCTCTACGGCGTATCCCGTTGTGATTTCCATGGGCGTCTCAACGTCGAATTGGGTCAGGGGCACCCGCTTCGTTGCTTCGAGTACGAGCGAATACGTAAGCCCCTTGGCAGCTTCCCTGAAGGTCGGCGGAGAGGTGTCCTTGTCCCGGAGGACGGTCAGATAGTGGCGTGCGAGTGGGTGATCGATAACAGTGAGGTTCATGGGTCGGCAGCTTAGCGCTGCCTCCAGACTCGCTCGGCTCCGCCTTCGCTGACAGACCGCAGACCACAGGCGGCAGTCCCGCTCGCCGCACTCGCTGACAGGTCGGAAGCGGAGTTCTTGGTTGGCTGTTGTCTGTCGCCTGTGTTCTTCTGTCCGCCGTACACTCCGGATCCATGTTCGATGCACTCTCATCCCGGCTCAATGGCGTATTTGGCGGCCTTCGTAGCAAGGGCAGGCTCAGCGAAGACGACGTGAACGCTACGCTGCGCGAGGTGCGATTGGCGCTCCTCGAGGCCGACGTGAACCTGAACGTCACGAAGGCGTTCATCGAGAGGGTTCGGGTTCGGGCGATAGGCTCGGAGGTAACGAAGAGCCTCACGCCCGGCCAGCAGGTCATCAAGATCGTGCACGAGGAACTCGTGGTCACGCTCGGAGATGCAGCGGCACCTTTGGTAAGACCGGCAGCCCCGCCGCTTGTCATCCTCATGGTGGGGCTTCAGGGGTCAGGTAAGACCACCACCGCGGCGAAGCTCGCACAGCACCTCAAGAGCAAGGGAAAGCGTCCCATGCTTATCGCTGCCGACCTTCAGCGCCCTGCTGCCATCGACCAACTCGAACAGCTGGGACGGCAGATCGGTGTGCCCGTGTACGCCGAACGGGGCGGAAAGGCACCGAAGGTCGTCAAGGCTGGGATGAAAGCTGCGAGAGAAGAGAGTGCGAACGCGATCATCGTGGACACCGCTGGCCGTCTCCAGATCGATACCGATCTCATGAAGGAGCTCGCGGCGATCGAGAAGGTTGCCGATCCCGATGAGACGCTGCTTGTCGTGGACGCTATGACCGGGCAGGAAGCGGTCAACGTTGCGCTGGGTTTTAAGAAGCACACGGATATCTCCGGTCTCGTGCTCACGAAGATCGACGGCGATGCTCGTGGTGGCGCTGCAATCTCCGTCCGAGAGGTGACGGGCGTCCCGGTCAAATTCGTCGGAACGGGAGAATCCATCGACGGGCTGGATGTCTTTCATCCCGACCGTATGGCATCTCGAATCCTCGGGATGGGCGACGTGCTCACTCTCATCGAGAAGGCAGAGGCCAACTACGACGAGGAAGAGGCGGAACTGGCCGCAAAGAAGATGTTGGACGCGACGTTCGACCTCGAAGACTTCCTCGAGCAGTTCCAACAGATCAAGAGGATGGGGCCTTTGCAGCAACTCGTCGGTATGCTCCCGGGTGCAGGTTCGGCTTTAGGCGACATCCAGGTGGACGAGAAACAACTCGGCCGCGTGGAGGCGATTATCCGTTCGATGACTCCTCGGGAACGTCGAAACCCCAAGATGATCACCGGTAGTCGTAAGCGTCGTATCGCTGCCGGGTCGGGAACCCGGCCGCAGGACGTCAATGGCGTTCTCAAACAGTTCTCGCAAGCGCAAAAGATGATGAAGGCAATGGCCGGTGGCAAGAGTCCCATCCCTGGGCTCCAGATGCCGGGCATGCCACGCACGACGAAGAAGAGGTAAACCAGAGATGGCAACCAAAATCCGCCTGACGCGGCTTGGTAAGAAGAAACAGCCGACGTACCGCGTCGTCGTGATGGACTCCCGCAAGCCCCGTGATGGAAAATACATCGAGCAACTCGGGATCTACGATCCCCGCCAGCAGCCGTCGCTCATCAAGATCGACAACGAGCGGGCGCTCCATTGGCTTCGCACCGGTGCACAGCCGACAGAGCGGGCGCAGAAGCTCCTCGAGATTTCAGGAGCCTGGACCCAGTTCAAGGTGGCTAAGGGCGACATCCATACCGTGGCGGACACTCCTGCTGTGGTTGAGGAAGTTGTAGCTGAGGCGGTCGCTGTTGAGGCCGTTGCGGTTGAAGCAGACGACGGAGCAGAGGATGTCGGAAGTCCGAAGTCCGAGGTCCGAGCAGAAGAAGAGACAGAAGTAGCAGAAGCAGATCAGCAAGAAGAAGTAACCGCTGACGAGAGTTCGGAAGAAGCATGAGCCAGGGCGAGATTGTCGAAAAGGTCGTTACGTACGTTGTATCCGAGATCGTTGACAACCCCGATGACATCGAGGTTGCGATCGTCCCCGATGGCTCCGATGCCGTTGTCGCAGAGGTGCGCACAGCAAAGAGCGACATGGGTCGTGTGATCGGAAAGCGTGGCCGTGTAGCCCGCGCCATCCGCAACGTTGCAGGTCAGGCCGGAGAAGAAGAGGGCCTCGGCGTCGACGTCGACTTCCTCGACTGACGTGGCCGAAGGCCATACAGATCGCATCCCCGTCGGATACGTGCGAAGACCGCACGGCATTCGTGGGGATGTTGTCGTTCGCGGCCTCGTAGACGACGCCGAAGCCAAGTTCGCAGTAGGAGCATCGTTCCTTTCGAACGAAGACCCGCCCGCTGATCTGACGATCGCGATGGTTGCTCCCTTGAAGGGCGACTACAGGATCCACTTCGAGGAGGTCTCCGACAGAAATCGCTCGGAGGGTCTCCAAGGCGTGCAGATCACAGTTCCGTCCGGCGAACGCAGGCAACTCGAAGACGACGGGTGGTGGCCCGAGGACCTGATCGGGTGCCAGGTACTCGACGCCGAAGGCAGCGAGATCGCCGTGGTTCGCGAGGTCATCATCGGGAGCGCCCAAGATCGCCTGGCGGTAGAGGCGAAGGATGGCTCCACGGCCGAGATCCCATTCGTCGATGCACTCGTCCTCAAGGTCGACATCGCCAACGATGAGATCATCGTCGATCTCCCGGACGGCCTGTTCGAGTCGACGGACCACGGACCACGGACCACGGACGGCAGAAGTTCTTAGATCTGGCGACAGGCGGGCGTCGTGGCAGCGATCGCGACGACGTTCAAATCGAGGAAGCGACATTTCGTCCTTTTCTGGTCTGTTGTCTGTGGTCTGTTGTCTGTGGTCCTCCGCCGTGACCTAATCTCGCCTTATGGCCGACCAACCGACTGTCCGCATCGTTACCGCTACGTCGTTGTTCGACGGGCACGATGCGGCGATCAACATCATGCGCCGGATCCTTCAGTCGTCAGGTGCTGAGGTCATCCATCTCGGCCACGACCGCTCCGCCGCGACGATCGCCGAAGCTGCGATCGAAGAGGATGCTCACGCCGTTGCGGTGACCTCGTATCAGGGTGGGCACATCGAGTTCTATCGATATCTCCGCTCTCTGCTCGATGATTCCGGTGGCTCCGACATCCAGATCTTCGGAGGCGGAGGTGGAACCATTCTCCCTGCAGAAGGCAAGGAACTCCTTGATGAGGGCACCGTCCGAATCTACTCCCCGGATGATGGCCGAAGGATGGGTCTCGAAGGCATGGTCGATCACCTCATCGCTGCCGCCAGATCCGAGAAGCCGGGTTTTGAAGGGGTATTTGACGGCGTGATGAACGGCGACAGCGCCGCGATCGCCCGAGCGATCACGCTAGCCGAGAGTGCCGCCGCTTCGAATGCCGAACTCCTCGATGCGATCCGTGATGCCGGAGCGGATACGAACGTCCCTGTGGTCGGATTCACAGGCACCGGAGGTGCGGGCAAGTCCTCGATCCTCGACGAACTCGTGCTTCGATTTCGTGCCGATCTCCCTGATCACAGGATCGCCGTCATCTCGGTCGATCCCTCCCGGCGTCGAACGGGAGGTGCGCTGCTTGGCGACCGCATCCGGATGAACTCAGTCGTCGGAGATCACTGCTTCATGCGTTCCCTGGCCACGCGGCAAGCGAACCTGTCGATGTCGCCCCACGTCGCAGACTCGGTGTCCATCGTGAAGGCAGCCGGGTTCGATCTGGTGCTCCTCGAGACATCAGGCATCGGGCAATCCGATACCCAGATCGTGGATGCTTCTGATGTGTCCGTGTACGTGATGACGCCCGAATACGGCGCTGCGACACAACTCGAGAAGATCGACATGCTCGATTTCGCAGATCTGGTCGTCATCAACAAGTCCGACAGGCCTGGCGCCGACGACGCCCTTCGCGATGTTCGCAAGCAGGTCAAGCGGAATCGCAAGATGTTCGAAGCTTCAGACGAAGAGATCCCCGTTCTCGCAACGGTGGCATCGCGCTTCAACGACGCTGGTACACAAGCCATGTACGAAGCAGTGATGAGTCTCGTTACAGACGCGTTCCCTGACGCTCTCGGGCCCATTCGGCACCGATCGGGGACACCGAACACCACGCCACTCATCCCCAGATCACGGGTGCGATATCTGTCAGAGATCTCCGATGCGGTTCGTGCGTACAACGCAGAGACAGATCGCTTTGTCGATGTTGCCCAAGACCTTCAAGCCATTGACAGGTTGGTCGCGATATCACCTGAGGCCCATACAGCAGCGGAAGGATCCGTAGAAGAGCTTCCCGAAGATGTAGGTTCGCAACTCGCAGCGTGGGACGCCACCGCCGACGAATACGCCGCAGATTCGGTGTCGTATGTCGTGAGGGGCAAGACGCTCGACGTTGACAACGCCGTCGAGAGCCTCTCGGGTACGACGTTCCCGAAGGTGATCCACCCAAGGCTGAGCGGCTGGGGAGACCGTCTGAGGTGGCTGCGCCAGGAGAATCTGCCCGGACGGTTCCCGTTCACTGCGGGAGTGTTTCCGTTCAAACGGGAGCGGGAAGACCCAACGAGGATGTTCGCCGGGGAGGGCGGCCCCGAGCAGACCAACCGACGATTCCACTACCTCGCGTCCGGCATGCCAGCCATCCGGCTCTCGACCGCGTTCGACTCTGTGACTTTGTACGGGAACGACCCCGATCCACGGCCAGACATCTACGGCAAGGTCGGGAACTCGGGTGTCTCGGTGTCGACACTCGATGACGCCAAGAAGCTGTACTCAGGCTTCGACCTTCGCGATCCCACGACATCTGTATCGATGACGATCAACGGGCCTGCTCCGATGATGCTTGCCTTCTTCCTGAACACGGCTGTCGATCAGGCGTGCGAGAGGTACATCATCGAAAGTGGGCTTGGCGAACAGGCAGGTGTCACCGTCTCCGAGATCTTCGCCGAGCGCGGCGTGGAACAGCCCAGGTACCACGGCGCACTTCCCCCGGGACACGACGGGTCTGGTCTCATGTTGCTCGGCATCTCCGGCGAGGACGTTCTCGATGCTGAGGTGTACGAGAAGATCAAGATCGAGACGCTCGCCGCCGTGCGAGGCACCATACAGGCCGACATCCTCAAAGAGGATCAGGCTCAGAACACATGCATCTTCTCCACGGAATTCGCCCTTTCGATGCAGGGCGACATGCAGCAGTATTTCATCGACAATGACATCAGGAACTTCTACTCCGTCTCGATATCTGGCTACCACATGGCGGAAGCCGGAGCCAACCCGATCACGCAGTTGGCCTTCACGCTTGCGAATGGCTTCACCTTCGTCGAGTACTACAGAGCAAGGGGCATGGCCGTTGACGACTTCGCACCGAACCTGAGCTTCTTCTTCTCGAATGGCATCGACCCCGAGTACGCCGTCATCGGGAGGGTTGCGAGGCGAATCTGGGCCAAAGCGATGGACAACCTGTACGGAGCCTCGGAGCGGAGCCAGAAGCTCAAGTACCACATCCAAACATCAGGTCGGTCGCTCCATGCACAGGAGATCGGTTTCAATGACATTCGAACGACGTTGCAAGCCCTGTATGCGATCTACGACAACACGAACTCGCTCCACACGAACGCGTACGACGAAGCGATCACGACTCCGACAGAGGACTCCGTGCGTCGAGCACTTGCTATCCAGCTGATCATCAACAAGGAGCTCGGCCTTGCCAAGAACGAGAACCCCTTGCAAGGCTCGTTCATCATCGAAGAACTGACAGATCTCGTTGAGGAAGCGGTTCTTGTCGAATTCGACCGGCTCACCGACCGAGGCGGAGTCCTCGGTGCGATGGAGTCGATGTACCAGCGATCGAAGATCCAGGAGGAGTCGATGCGGTACGAGCATCTCAAGAACAACGGAGAACTTCCCATCGTCGGTGTCAACACGTTCCTTTCTACCGATGGCTCACCCTTCGTCATTCCAGAAGAAGTGATCAGATCCGACAGCGCAGCCAAGGACCAGCTGATCGCCGACACGGCGACACTGAAGGATTCGATGGCCAAACAAGCGGAGGCCTCGGTTCGTGAGGTCCAGGCGGCGGCTCTGGCCGGCGAGAACGTATTCGCCGCCCTCATGGAAGCGGCAAAGGTCTGTTCCCTCGGAGCCATGACCCACGCCCTTCACGCCGTAGGCGGTCAGTACCGCCGGAACATGTAATCGCTCGGCTACGCCTCGCTCCGGACCATGGACTACGAGGCTTCCCCGTATTACGTATGACGTATGACGTACTCCGGAGCGGCCTCGACGTTGTTCTGCTGATTGATCGATCAGAGCCGAGCGGCTTGGTAGAGAGCTACGGGCATTTCCGTGGTCCGTAGTCCTCTGCTAGTACTGAAGCTTGCTTGAGCGGATGTCCAGGACGCCTGGGCCCTTGGTGGCGAAGAGTTCGGTCATTCCTTCGTCAAGATCTGCGGGCGTTTCGACGCGTCGGCCGTACATGTCGAGGGAGGTCGCCATGTTGGCCCACGATGGGTTTTTGAGCTTCGTTGCCCATACGTGCGTGTTTGCGAGTTGCTGTTCTGCGGTGATCTTTCCAAGCTCGTCGTTGGAGAGGACGAGCATCTTCACGTTGAGGTCGTGGAGAGCAACGGTCGCGAGTTCCAGTGCGTACTGGCCGAATCCGCCGTCGCCTGCGATGCCCACGATGGTCTTCTCCGGATACGCGGCCGCAGCACCGATCGCGGCCGGCAATGCGTATCCGATCGAACCAAGCCATCCCGACATCGCGACCCGTTGCCCGTTCGCCTGGAAGTACCGGCCAAAGGAGTAGGTCGAATTGCCAACGTCGAGTGCGACGATCGCGTCGTGGGGAATGTGTCGTTCAAGAGCCGTGAAGATCGCTGCACTCGTCAGCCGTCCGTCACGATCGAGTCCCAATCTGGATCGCTTCCTCTCGTTCCACCAGGCCTTTCGCGTTTCCAACCACTCCCGGAGTTCCGGACGATCCTTCGCTGCCGTTACGGTTGTCAGCGCTGTTGCGGTCTCCCCAGCGTCAGCCAGAGCGAACACCTCCACGTTCGCACCGTTGCGACGAGACGCAAGCGGGTCGGTATCGATCCGAACGACGCGGCGTTTCGGTGTGATCCCCGTGTGGGGAGCCATGCCTCCGCCGAACACGACGATCAGATCCGACCGCGTCTGCATCGCGGCGGAAACGGGTGTGCCCGACCTGCCGAGAACGCCTGTCGACAGCGCCGACGTCTCGTCGACGCAACCCTTCGCCGGGAAGGTCGTCGCAACGGCGGCGTCAACGTGTTCCGCCAGGTCGAGGATGGCGCTGGCGTGCGGTCCGCCGCCCCTGCCGATCACGAACAGCGGCGTTTCAGCCTCGTCGATCATCCTGGCGATCTCGACGACATCCTGGGGCGTGGGGGAGAGGTGGTTTTCGAGCGGGCGGATGGGGACGTGTACATCGTCAGTGGCTGGCAATGTCTGGACGTCGTCGGGAATCACAAGATGGGAGATGTCATGCTGCGTTGTTGCATACGTAAGCATGTCGGCTGCCACATCGGGGCCGTCGCTCGCAGACATTCGCTTTGACCATCCGGCGACAGGCCCCATAGCGCTTACAAGCGGAACTTCCTGGAACGCCCTGGTTCCGAGCAGTTTCGTCGGAATCTGGCCCGTGATAGCGAGCAGCGGCGTGTTCGAGAGTTTCGCGTCCCACATTCCGGTGTACAGGTTCGTCGCACCCGGACCCGCGATAGCGAAACAGACAGCGGGCTTCCCTGTCAGCTTTCCGAACGACGATGCAGCGAACGCTGCCGCACCTTCGTGTCGCACGCCGATGAATCGAAGGTCGCCACGTTTCTCTGCCGCTCGGAAGGCATCGGCGAGGCCGAGATTCGAGTGTCCGACTATGCCGAAGACCGCTGTGATCCCACCCTCGACGAGTTCGTCCACGACCTGTGTCATGAGCGTTGTGTCATGGATGACTGGTTCCTCGACTCCAATGTGGATTCCGTCGTCGCGCTCCTCGACGGGAAAGCATTCAACACGGTCATCGAACGGGCCGGGTGTCTCGCCCGTCTTCGGGTCGTATTCCCAGCCATGCCATGGACAGACGAGCCACTGACCCTCAATGAGACCTTCCCCGAGCGGCCCCCCCTGGTGTGGGCAGCGGTTGGAGACGGCTCCCCAGCCGTCCTCGGTCCGCGACAGCGCGAGCGTGAAGTGGCCTGCTTGAACCACCGTGACGGTTCCCACGGCGATCTCATCTGCGTCGGCAACCCGGAACCAAGTAAGCGAATCGGTCATGGATGCAGAGTAGACCACGGACCACGGACTACAGACTTCGGACTACGGAACCTCGATTACCACGATCGTGCCTACTTCGGGGTCGATGGCGACGTCCCCTGAGCCGACGAAGATCTCGACCGTGCCCGACGGCCCGTCTGGGATCGAGACGACGAAGGCCTGCCACGCATCTGTCCATCCTGGCAGCGAGTGCGAGATGTCCGTGACGACCTCGCCGTCTGACACGAGTTGTACCTTGGTGGATGGCTCGCTCGGTGCTGCGTATCCCTCGACGGTGAAGGGGTAGATCGTCGGACCTGCCGGAGGGGTCACCACGATGGCGGTTCTGGACGTTCCCGCTCCAATCGGGTGGGCATCCGACTCCGATGCGATCACGTCGATGACGAGCGTCGACGGGGAGGCAGTCACGAAGGCGCGTGCGGCGATAGCCAGACCATGCCGTCCGTGGATATCGATCGACATCGCGTCGTCATCACCTCGTACGACGAACGCTCTTTCAACGAGGTTCCCATCGGCGAGCATGTCGGCGACTGCAGTGTCCGTGAGTTCGGCTGGAAGGGCAATACGAACCACCGATGCAAAGCTGAGAACCGAGACGCCGGTTGGTCCGAGCGTCTTGGCTGGTGCTCCTGATGTTGACGCGAACGCGATGGTTATCCGCTCGCACGAAGCAGACCCGTCCCACCGGATGCTCGAGAGCGTCGTGGCATCGCCAACGTCCTCGCCAAGGGCAGCGACGAGTCCGTCCTCACCGAATTTCAGATCGCCGCTCTTGCAGATCTCGTCGGACGGCTGGGTCGTCGTTGTCGTCACGACCACTGACGTGGTCGTCACCGATGGCGATGGCTCCCCGGGCGAGCAGGAAGACACCGCAAGGGCGATCAATGCAAGAGTCCACCAGCGCATGGCTCGCAGGCTACCGCCCGAAGGTTCACACACGAGGAAGCACCGGAGGACGGACGTTTTGAGCACGACTTGACAAATGGTCGGGAATTCCCGACAATACCGCCGATGGATGATCTCACCACGTCAGAAGACGAACTCACGACGCCTGGAGAAGAGTCAGCACCGGCTGATCCGCCACGGTTCGGGCGTACCTTCCTGATCGTGTGGTTCGGACAGGTGATATCGCTCGTAGGCAGCGGACTCACGTGGTTCGGGCTGAGCATCTGGGTCTTTCTTGAGACGGGATCCGTCACGTCCCTGGCGATGGTGCTCCTTGCATCGAACCTGCCCCGGATCCTTCTGTCTCCGGTCGCCGGTGCCCTCGTCGACCGGTGGGACCGCCGTTGGGCGATGATCCTGTCCGACGCAGGATCGGGAGTCGGCACGATCATCATCTTCGTGCTGTTCCTCAACGATGCGGCGAGCATCACTGCGCTGATCGTCGTGGGCGCCTTCTCCTCAGTGTTCCAGGCGTTCCAATGGCCGGCGTATCAAGCATCGATCTCGCTTCTCGTCCCGAAGGAGAGTTACCAGCGTGCATCTGGCATGGTGCAGATGGCTGAGGCGATCTCGCAACTCATCGCCCCGTTACTGGCTGCGGTTGCCATCGTCGGGCTTGGCGTGACGGGACTCGTTCTCATCGATGTGGTCACGTTCACGTTTGCAATCGTGACGTTGCTCGTCGTCCGATTTCCTCGGCCACCGAAGAGTGAGGTAGGTGAGGAGTCGAAGGGCTCCTTGTGGCAGGAGACGCTGTTCGGTTTCAAGTACATCTTCGCCCGTCATGGTTTGTTCGCTCTTCTCATGTTCTTCGCAGCGGTGAACTTTGCGTTCGGCTTCCTCGGCCCGATGCTGATCGCTTTCATGCTCAGCGTCGGCAGTGAGACGACGCTTGGCCTGACTGTCACCATCGGAAGCACGGGCATGCTCGTGGGTTCGATCGTCGCAGCGACCTGGGCGGAGGCAGAACACAAGGTCAAAGGGATCCTTCTTGCCTCGATGGTGCTGGGCACCGTGATGATCACGATGGGTTGGACAACTTCGCTGGTCATCATCGTTGCATCGATGTGGATTGGGATGTTCTCCGTTCCGATCCTTGGTGCGATGAGCCAGGCGATATGGATGGTGAAGGTGGAGCCTGACGTGCAAGGGCGCGTGTTCGCGGTGCGGGGAATGCTCGCTCAGTTGACGTCGCCGCTGGCGCTCTTGGTCGCTGGACCGCTTGCCGACCGGGTGTTCGTTCCGCTGATGACGGAGTCGTCGGGTCTCGGTGACTTCCTTCAGTCACTCATGGGGAGCGGAACTGCCAGTGGATACGGACTGTTCTTCGTGGCGATCGGCGTGTTCGTGATCGCCTCAGCTTTCGTCGCGTGGTCGTACGAACCGTTACGCAATCTTGAGACGGATGTTCCCGACGCCGTAGGTCTTCCGTCCGTCGAGACTGCCGCCGACGGCGTCTGAGAGTCCGCCGAGGCGTGATACCTTCTCTCCGTGCTCGGTACGCCTGACCCAGATCTTGCGCTTCGGTTCCTCGATTCTTCTGTCGACGGTTCCGAACTGCTTTCAACGGCATCCTCGCTGAGGAATGACGGTCACGGCACGACGATCACGTACTCGAAGAAGGTGTTCGTGCCCATCACGACGATGTGCAGGGACACGTGCACCTACTGCACCTTCGTGAAGCCTCCCGGAAACGGTGGCGAATATCTTGAGCCCGAGGACGTGCTGGCGATAGTGACGGCCGGGGACGAACTCGGCTGCACAGAAGCGCTGTTGACCCTTGGCGACCGACCCGAGGACAAGTGGCCGCAGGCGCGTCAGTTCCTCTCTGACCATGGGGCTGCTTCGACGCTCGACTACGTGGTGATGATGTCGGAGTTGATACGGGCCGAGACCGGGCTCTTCCCTCACGCCAATCCGGGGATCATGGACCGCGAGGCGGTCGCATCGCTGCGCAAGACCAACGTGTCAATGGGCCTCATGCTTGAGAACATCTCGCACCGGCTTACCGAGCCGGGAATGCCCCATCACAACTGTCCCGACAAGATCCCCGCAGTTCGGGTCGAGACGATCCGGGAAGCCGGTCGCCAGAACGTTCCGTTCACAACCGGCATCCTTGTCGGTATCGGAGAGACCGCCGAAGAGATCGTCGAAAGCCTGTTCGCGCTGAGGGACCTTCAGACGGAGTTCGGGCATCTTCAGGAGTTCATCATCCAGAACTTCAGGGCGAAAGCCGACACCCGGATGCGCAACGCACCGGAGCCATCCATACCGTTCTTCGTCCGTGTCGTTGCGCTCGCACGATGGATACTCGGAGCCGAGGCGAACCTGCAGGTGCCCCCGAACCTGACGGACGACTTCGGTGTCTATCTCGATGCGGGAATCAATGACTGGGGCGGTGTGAGCCCCTTGACGATTGACTGGGTCAACCCAGAGGCACCATGGCCGCAGCTCGAAAGACTCGATGCGGTGACGAGCGCCCATGGGTTCTCATTGCGACCCCGCCTCCCCGTCTACCCCGAGTACCTCACGGCGCAGTGGATCGATGCCGACCTGTTCGGAGCGGCGTCGGCCGCTGCTACTGAGGACGGCTACGCTGCGACCTCCGAATCTGAGAAGGCCAGATGAACGAGATCACGTTCCTCCAACTACGACCAGTCGATGCGGTCAACGAGATCTGGGCTTCGACGCGCCGCAGAGAAGGAACCCTTGTCGCTGAGGTGGAGAGACCGACATCTGAGGATGTTCTCAGCGCCCAGAAGGGCGGTCTCATCGTGGCGAGCGGGACAGCGGCCGCTGATGCCCCGGCCTACGTCGTGATCCCCGCTGAAGCATCGTTGCTCGCCAAGCGGAATCTCGCCGGATGGAGGGTCACGGTGCTCGACGAGGGCTCCCGCATGGATGTGCTCGACGCCCTTGCCTTCACGCGAGCGGCGTACCTGAGGACGAACCGAAGCTCGGTCCTTCAGGCCGCTGGGATGGTCGGCATTCCCGGAGGAAAAGCCGTCGTGTCTGTGTTCGTGGATGACGTAGACGACGCCGTCACCGCTGTCTCGCACGGTGCAGGTGACCTTCTGCTCAGAGATTGGGACACGGAGCGGATCGGCGAGCTGAGAGAGGCGATCGCCGAGTTCAGACTGGTAGAGCGCACCGCGTTTCCCTCCACCGTTACGTATGACGAAGCCGCAGCGGAAATGGAGAAGGGTGCATTCAGCGCTTACCTGAATCAGATCGATGGATCCGGGCGGGCACGTCCCAGAGTCGACTGGGCGCCAGGCAAGGACCTGGATACACCCGACCCAGAGTTCCGGCTTTCGTCCGCATGGAAGGACTCGTCATGGGCCGATGGCAGGCGTGCTCACTTCGAAGACGCAACGTCCGACGTAGCCGGAATACTCGCCCGTGCCCTTGCGGGAACCGCACCGACGAAGGATGAGGTCGAGGCGCTCTTCCGAGCACACGGCACCGACGTTGAGGCGATCGCCGACGTCGCAGACACGCTCAGAGAGCAGATCGTCGGGGACGATGTCACCTTCGTCGTGAACAGGAACATCAACTACACGAACCAGTGCTACTTCAAGTGTGGATTCTGTGCGTTCTCCAAGGGGCCCCGATCGCTGGATCTGAGGGGCGAGCCGTATCTCATGTCGATCGAAGAAGTGGTCGAGAGGTCGGTCGAGGCTTGGGGGACCGGGGCCACAGAGGTGTGCCTCCAGGGAGGCATCCATCCCGAGTTCACAGGCCACTTCTATGTCGACCTGGTAACCGCGATCAAAGCCGAACTTCCTGACATCCACATCCATGGCTACACGCCCCTCGAGATCTGGCAAGGCGCCGAAACCGCCGGTGTCAGCGTGAGGGAGCTCTTGGTCGAGTTGCAGCAGGCGGGTCTCGGGACACTCCCGGGTACGGCAGCTGAGATTCTCGACGACGATGTCCGGCTGACGCTGTGCCCGGACAAGATCCGCACGAGCCAATGGGCCGAGGTCATGCTCACCGCTCATGACATAGGGCTACGCACCACTTCGACGATCATGTTCGGGCACGTCGACGGCCCACGGTCGTGGGCGAGCCACATCGAGGTCCTGAGGCGTATCCAGCGCAAAACCGGGGGCTTCACAGAGTTCGTCCCCCTCCCTTTCGTCCACATGGGCTCACCGATCTGGCTGAGGGGTCAGTCTCGGCCCGGCCCCACATGGGATGAGGTCATCCTGATGCACGCGGTGTCGCGCATCGCCTTCATCGGTCTGATCGACAACATTCAGGCATCGTGGGTCAAGTTGGGCCTCGATGGTGCCGGAGCGCTTCTGCGGTCCGGGTGCAACGACGTCGGTGGAACCCTGATGGATGAGTCGATATCGAGAGCTGCAGGTGCGTCCCACGGAACGCAAGTAACCGCCGCCGACTTCCGTGATCTGATCTTCGACCTCGATCGCAACCCGGTCAGACGGAACACCACATACGAGCCCATCGAATCCGGTCTCACCATCCAGTAGTCGGTGCGCGAGATCGCGTGCACCAACCCCTCGGAACCCGTGAACGTCGGTGCGAATGCCGGTAGCCTTGTCGCATGGCGACCAGACAGACGTCGGATGATGTGCGCGATGCGATGTTCGATGCTGCGCGGGACCTGATCGCGCAGATCGGTTACAGCGAAATGTCTCACGCCGATATCACCGCCGCCGTCGGCATGGGGCGCACGACCTTCTATGAACATTTCGCCTCCAAGGAGGATCTCCTGGTGGCGATGGTCAATCGAGATCTCCCCGAGGTGACGGTCGAGATCGTCGAGGCGGTCCCAGCCGATCTGCCACCGGACGAACGCCTCGCTCAGCTTGCCATGCGGATGGTTCAGTTCGTTGGCACGGACCACATGGGTCTCATCCTGCACACGGAGGTACCGCGCCTCTCCCCGGAGGCGCAGAAGGCGATCTCGGAGGCCCATGAGGGCCTTGCATCAGAATTCGCGAACGTCTACCGGGCGGGCGTCGTGTCTGGCGTGTTCAGGCGATATCCACCACGCCTTGCCGGCCGGATGATCGAGCAGATGATCATGACCGGGGGCCAGGTCGTGATGGACTCCGATGACCCTGTCGGTCAGGTCGATTCGATCGCCCAAGACACAGCCTCGCTCCTCGTGGCGGCTTTCAGGGCTGGCGCCTGACACCCGAGATGAAGACCTGAGATGAAGTTCCACGTCGTCACACTGTTCGAGGAGTTCTTCGGGTCGCCTCTTGCCACGTCTCTGGTCGGCAAAGCGATCGAAGAGGGTCTCATCGAGATCGAGTTCCACGACCCACGCGACCATGGCAAAGGTGTGCACCGTCAGGTCGATGATGCACCGTTCGGTGGGGGCGCTGGGATGGTGATGACGGTCGAGCCACTGGCGAAAATGCTGGAGCCTCTTGCAGATACACACAGGGTTCTGCTGACACCGGCTGGAGCGCCGCTGACGCAGTCTCACCTCGATCGATTCGCCGAGATCGAGGAACTCACTCTTGTCTGCGGCCGGTACGAGGGCATCGATGAGCGAGTGGTCGAGCACTTCATCGATGAGGAGGTGTCGCTCGGAGACTTCGTCCTCCTTGGGGGAGAGGCCGCGGCAGCCGTGATCATCGAGGGCACCGGAAGGCTGCTACCAGGCGTCATAGGAAATCCTGCATCATCCGAGTCCGAGTCCTTCCGAGGAGATGGTCTCCTTGAGGAACCCCAGTACACGAGACCCGCTGACTTTCGAGGATGGAAGGTTCCCGAGGTCCTACTCAGTGGGGATCACGGGAAGATCGCAGAGTGGCGAAGGCAACAGCGGGCGCACCGTACGGCGGAGCGGCGACCGGATCTCCTCGACGAGTAGGGCTGATACGGTCGGCGTGCGTATAGAATCCCGTCCCTACCTCACCCTTTCATTTCGGAGGACCCCGTGAATACGATCGAGCAGATCGAGAATGCGCAACTGCGCGATGACATCCCGGACTTCGGTCCTGGTGACACCGTCGTTGTGAACGTGCGAGTCATTGAAGCCGGCCGCGAGCGCGTCCAGGCTTTCGAAGGTGTCGTGATCGCCAGGAGCGGCGGTTCGGGCGCCCGAGCGACCTTCACGGTGCGCAAGATCAGCTTCGGAGTCGGCGTCGAGCGCATCTTTCCCCTTCACGCTCCCATCGTTCAATCGATCGAAGTTACGAGGCGGGGCGACGTGCGTAGAGCCAAGCTCTACTACCTGCGTGACCGCATCGGCAAGGCGACCCGTATCAAGGAAAAGCGCGACTAGTCGTCGATGCGCATCGTCAGACTCGTGACACCGGCCTGTGCGAACGGGCCGGTTTGTCGTTGATGGACCTCGCAACGCTCCACGAAGAGGTTGAGATGCTTGCCTTTCGTGAACGGGTCTTCGCCGATCTGTCCGAGAGGAATGGCCCGCCGCCCCTATGGATGCGCCAGCCGACGTTCGAGACAGTCACGAGGCTCATCCTGGAGCAGCAGGTCTCCCTGGCGTCGGCCAACGCCGCGTATCGTCGCCTCGACGACCGTCTCGGAACCGTCGAACCAGCGGGATTCCTGTCTTTGACCGATAGTGAACTCAAATCGGTCGGGTTCTCGCGTCAGAAGACAAGCTACGTGCGAGGCGTCGCAGACCTTATATGTACGGGTGGTCTCGACCTCGCAGCGATAGCAGAGCTTGAAGATGACGATGCGGAATCGCAGTTGTTGCGGATTCGCGGAATCGGTAAGTGGACCGCGGCGTGTTTCCTTCTCTTTGCCAAAGGGTCGCCAGACATCTGGCCATCCGGCGACCGCGCTCTCTACGTGTCTATGGCATCAGTATTCAACCTCGGTGCGGTACCGGACAAGGAGACCGCCGACGGAATGGCTCAATCGTGGGCCCCGCACCGCTCGACTGCGGCCCGAATGCTGTGGTACGACTACCTCGGCGGGAGGGAATACGTTCCTTCAGACACCTCTGGATTTGCCGAAGGCACCGGTATGGTTCCTACGTGACTGATGACTCAAAGGATGACGCGGCGATGCCTCCAGAGGCGGCGGACTGGTATCTCACCGTCTATCAGACCGATGGAGAGAGTGCCACGGATGACGACGCCGACATCGTCGGATCTGGTGATGAATCCGAGCCTACTGATGAGGCAGATGCGCAGACCGAGGCCGAAGAGAAGAAGCGTTCCATGCCTTTCTGGATGGAACTTCCGATCCTCATCGGTGTCGCTCTCATCGTCGCCGTCATCATCAAGACGTTTCTCTTCCAGGCATTCTTCATCCCCTCAGGCTCGATGAAGGAGACGCTGCAGATCGACGACCGTGTCCTCGTGAGCAAGGTCTCGTATACCTTCGGCGAGCTGGCGTATGGCGACGTGATCGTGTTCGACGATCCACGCGGTGGATTCGAGTCAGCCACCGACGGCGTGGGAGAGCGCGCCATCAGGAACCTTCTGGAGTCGATTGGCCTGGCGACACCTGAGTCAGAGTTCATCAAGCGTGTGGTCGCCCTACCGGGCGACACGGTTGAGTTGGTGATGAACCAACTCCTCATCAACGGCGTGCCGGTCGACGAGCCGTACCTGGCCGCCGATGCTGTTCCTCCGTCCACGTGCGCCTCGGGAGGCCATGACTACGGACCTCAGCTCATTCCAGAGGGTCACGTGATGGTCATGGGGGACAACAGATGTCACTCAAGCGACGGCCGGAGGTTCGGCCCGGTACCCGAAAATGCGATTGTCGGCAAGGCATTCATCATCATTTGGCCGCCGGGTCGCTGGTCCGGCTTGTAAGTCAATACTTGTGTCTAGATTGTTGAACCATGAGTGACGAAGATCTTGAGCGGTACGAATCCGACGTCGAACTGAAGATCTACCGCGAGTACCGCGACGTGCTCTCGATGTTCAAGTACGTCGTCGAGACCGAGCGCCGGTTCTATCTCGCCAACAATGTTGATGTCCAGACGAAGCAGTCAGGTGAGGCGACCTACTTCGAGATCAATCTCGAAGACGCCTGGGTGTGGGACATGTACCGGCCTGCGCGTTTCGTTCGGTCGGTGAGGGTCATGACCTTCCGCGACGTCAATATCGAAGAGATCGACAAGAGCCCAACCTCCTAGTCGTCGCAGCGCCTCTCAGATACTGTCGAACTGTGTCTCGACGTCCAACTCGCTCAGAAGTCGGAAGACTTGGCGAACAGATCGCCGCAACGTTCCTTGTGGGCCGCGGGTACCGCATCGAGGCGACGAACGTTGCAAGCAGTGGCGGAGAGATCGACATCATCGCATTTGGTGAGGATGGGCGTATCGCCCTTGAGGTCAAGACAACGACCGACGGTGTTGACCCGACGGAAGCCATAGATCACAGGAAACTCGAAGCGCTTGAGAGGGCGATAGCGGGCCTCCCGGTGGCGGTTCAGAGACTCGATGTGATCGCGGTCAGGATCTCCGCGAGGGGAGCGGGGGTACGTTGGCTACGAGACGTCAGCTGATCGGTGGTAGCCGAGACGCCTGCGCTCCTTGAACCAGCACCCACGGTGCCAATGTCGACGTAGGTCCGGTGCGTCCTGAGGAACCACAACGATGTGACCAACTCCGGGGTCGATGATCGATTCACATCCTGGACAGATGTACGACTTGCGCGCTTGATACGGCTGGATCGGATGAACCATCTCATCCTCGTTCCCCGACAGTGGGGGCATCGCGTACGCATTCGAATCGTTGCTCATGCCGCGATGGTACGGCTCCAGACGCGAAATTTCGGTGTTCAGGATGCCGTGGCAGACACCGGTAGTGTGGAGCCGTGATCGAATTCGTTTCCACCGAAGATCGTGGTGCGGTCCGATGGTTGACGATGTCGAACCCGGGCCGCATGAACGCGGTGCCACAGGATGGCTGGACGCAGCTTGCGGACGCCTTTTCGGCGTTCCAATCGTCGGACGCAAGAGCACTCGTGATCACCGGAGCCGATGGAGACTTCTGCTCGGGCGCCGACATGAACAAGGAAGCCGTATCGGTTCCGAGTGCTGCCGACAATGCCGCCCGCATGCGGGTCACCAACTCTGCGGCGATCGGACTTCATCGGCTGACGAAACCGACGATCGCCGCTGTCGACGGTGTCGCGGTCGGGGCGGGCATGAACCTTGCCATCGGTTGTGACATCGTCATCGCTTCAGAATCCGCTCGCTTTGCGGAGATCTTCGTGAAGCGGGGCCTCACCATCGATTTCGGCGGAACCTGGCTGTTACCAAGACTCGTCGGACTGGCTCGTGCCAGAGAGCTGGCCTTGACCGGGAGAGTGATCGACGCTGACGAGGCGCTGACGATAGGTCTTGTGACATCAGTCGTCCCGGCGAATGAGCTCAGTCGAACCGCCTCTGATGTGGCGGATCAGTTGGCTGCAGGTCCACCGTTGGCACAATCGATGGTCAAGCGAGGTCTTGACCGGTCATCGACGTTCACGTTCGAACAGGCGCTTTCGTTCGAGGAGCAGGCACAGGCGATACTGCTCGCTTCAGAAGATCTTGCCGAGGGCGCCGAGGCCTTCGTCGAGAAGCGGCCGCCCCAGTTCAGAGGTCGATAGCGGTGGCCGGTTCTTCACCGTCGCCACTCTCCGCCTGATCAGCCCGTGATTTCTCGCCGGTCTTCTCCTCGGTGACATGTTCGATCGAAGGCTGATAGATCTCCTCGACGAGACCAAGGGACGATGGACGAGGCCGGTCCTTGGTCCGGTAGTACACCCATCCACGACGCTCCATCCATGAGAGTACGAGGTGCACGGTCAAGGCAGCGCATGTCAGCGCGATCAGTACGGCGATGATGGCGAGGATTTGATTCACAGGTTCAGATTCTCACAGAAATATTGACTTGTGCCGATCACAGCGCTTGCGATGGCTGAACCGCGCAACGTCCAGAGTGCTGCTCATCACGCGGCGTAGTCCGCAGCCCGATCGTGACCTGTCATAGTGGTGGTATACGTTCGGGGTATGTCCAGATTCGCAACATCCTGTGCCCTTGTTGGCGTTTCGCCTCGGCTTGTTCGGGTCGAAACCACTCTGGGCGGTGGACGTGGCCAGTTCATCATCGTCGGGCTTCCGGACGCCTCGGTGCGCGAGTCTCGCGAGCGTGTGCGCTCGGCGATCAAGGCATCCGGATATAGATTCCCTCCGGGCAGAGTGGTGGTGAACCTCTCGCCTGCCGATCTACCGAAGGTTGGGTCCTCGTTCGATCTTGCCATCGCACTCAGCATCGTTGAGGCATCCGAGAAGATCGGTCTTGCATTCGAAGACTTCATCGCGATGGGTGAACTGTCGCTCCACGGCCAGGTGAAGGTGTCCCGAGGCGCGGTTGCAGCGGCGGCATCCGCTGCGGAAGGAGCGGCGATGGCGCTCGTCTCGTCCGATACGGTGATGCTGCCCGTGTTCGCCGATCATGCGCGCGGCGTAAAGACGTTGAGACACGCAGTTGATGTGATCCTCGGGATCGGTTCGTCGGACGATCTGCGACCAGTCACACCGAGTCCAGCGATACACCCTGACCTCTCCGTTGTCCGTGGCCAGTCGGTCGCCCGGCGAGCTCTGGAGATCGCTGCGGCCGGGGGGCATCACCTCCTCATGGTCGGGCCGCCAGGGGCAGGGAAGTCACTTCTCGCATCCTGTCTGCCAGGGATCCTTCCCAGCCTGACCGAAGACGCCCAGCGTGAAGTCGGGTTGGTGTCTGCCGCGGGTGGTTCTGATCGCGATGTTGACGTGGCCATGCCGTTTCGCGCGCCCCACCACTCGATCACTATGGCAGCGCTCGTCGGAGGAGGATCGGGGATTCCGACACCAGGGGAGATCAGCAGAGCACACAGGGGCGTTCTCTTCCTCGACGAACTCGGAGAGTTTCCTCCAGCGGTCCTCGAGTCGTTGAGGCAGCCGATGGAGACCGGTTCCGTTCTGGTGTCACGCCAAGCAGGCTCGGTGAGGTTCCCTTCTGACGTCCAGGTTATCGCAGCTTCGAACCCGTGTCCGTGCGGATATCTCGGCGACAGGCTGAAGGGATGCGAGTGCTCCGAGCCACGGCGTGATCGGTATCGGGCAAGGCTTTCCGGGCCGCTCCTCGACAGGTTCGATCTCAGGCTCACCGTGCACCGGTTGAGGCCTCTTGACATCATCGGCCCGATTGGGGAGTCGTCCGAGACGGTTCGTGGCAGGGTGGAGACGGCACGGGATCTTCAATCTGCGCGAGCTGTTCTGAATCGGTCGCTTTCCGCCGAACAGCTCGTTCCGCTCGAGGAGCCATCCGCCTTGGGTTCCCTGATGATGTCCGAGCCGGCGGCTGAAGGGCTCACAGCCCGCGGGTGGCATCGCATCCGCAGGGTCGCTCGAACGATCGCCGATCTTGATGGGAGAGACCTGACGACCGACATCCATTTCAAGGAAGCGTTCTCGTTTCGCGGGGAGACGTCGTGAGCGACGGCGCACTCAGGCTCGCCTTCGGAGGACTCTCACCGAAGGCCGTAGACAAACACGTCGACCGACACGGCTCCATCGACGCAGCGGTTGCAGCCATCACTCGGGGGCGAACGAAACTGAGCACGACGGTGTGCGATGAGGTACGCGTAAGCGGCCAGATTCGGACCGAAGAACTTGCCGAGATCGGCGCAACATTCATCGAACCCTCTGACGCCGGATTTCCTGAGCGGCTCGGCGCATACTCCGACGCCCCGCGCTGGCTGTTCGCAATGGGAACGCCTCCGGATGGTCCGTCGATCGGCATTGTCGGTTCGCGAGCGTGCACGTCGTACGGTGCAGAACTTGCCGAGAAGTACGGTCGAGCGGCAGCGCAGTCCGGCTGGATAGTGGTGAGCGGTCTCGCGAGAGGCGTTGACGCTGCAGCTCATAAGGGAGCGCTCGACGTAGGAGGGTTCTGCACAGCGGTCTTCGGGTCGGGTATCGACGTCGTCTATCCGAGATCGAACAGCGGACTCCACCGGCGACTGCTCGAGGGGTCAGGTTGTGTGTTGTCCGAGTTCCCTCCAGGGACGAGGCCCGATGCGTGGCGGTTCCCGACGCGGAACCGAGTGATCGCAGGGTTGTCCGACGTGGTCCTCGTCGTTGAGGCCTCAAAACGAGGTGGCGCACTGATCACAGCGCGCATCGCCCTCGACTATGGCGTGCCTGTGTATGCCGTGCCTGGCGACATCGACAGACCCACGTCCGCGGGGACCAACCGGCTCATCAGGGATGGCGCTTTCCCCATCTTCGGCCCGGACGATCTCAGCACCGTGCTGTCCTTGGTGACGCCGCTGATCCGGCCGAGGTGAGTGGAACGAAACTGACGGTCCCGAACGTCAGAGATGTATCAAGAGCAATCACGCGTGAGGAACACCTGATGATCACCATGTATGGCGCCGACTGGTGCGGCGACTGCCGAAGGGCGAAACGCTATCTGGACCGCAACGCGGTTCCCTACGAATACATCGATGTCGCTGCGGATCCAACCGAGATCGAAACCGTCATCCGATACAACGGTGGCAGGCGAACCATTCCGGTCGTGGTGTTCCCAGACGGCACGCATCTCACCGAACCGACCGATGCCGATCTCTCAGCGAAGCTTGCAAGCTGACAACAAACATTGACTATGCGTGGTCGTGCCGCCACCATGTGGGCATGGGTGCCACCAACATCTCTACATCGATCGACGCATATCTGCAGCGGTGTGCGATCGAACGCGGTCTTTCAACGAATACGCTCGTTGCGTATGAGAGGGACTTGACAGCCTTCAACGAGTTCTGCGCCCGGTATGGCGTGTCAGGCCTCGACGACATTGACCGAAGGCTCGTGAGACGCTTCATCGCGAACCTCTCCACTCGCGGCTACGCATCTCGCTCAGTAGCTCGCAAGGCATCATCGGTACGAGGCTTCCTTGCGGACGCTGCGAATCACGATCTCATCGCTGCCAATCCAGCCGAAGGCGTTCCGCAGCCAAAGACGCCGGGCACGTTACCGAAGGCGATACCGGCCGGTTCACTCGGCGCGCTGATCGATGCCGTCGACGGTGATGAACCGGTCGATGTACGCGACCGGGCGATCCTCGAAATGCTGTACGGAACCGGCGTCAGGGTGTCCGAACTCGCTGCCCTGCGCGTCGCAGATGTGACCGCGGGTGCGTTCTTGGTGGTCACAGGGAAGGGCAACAAACAGCGTTCGATCCCCATAAGCAATACGGTGACCGATGCTGTGGAGTCGTATCTGGGCTCGCCGCGCGAGCGGTTGCTCGATGGCCGGATGAGTCCGATGCTGTGGATCGGCGTTCGTGGTGGCGATCTCTCGTCCCGCGGTATCCGCCGTGTTGTACATCACCGCGTCGGATCATTCCCTCACGCGCTTCGTCATTCGTTCGCTACGCATCTCCTCGAAAATGGGGCAGATCTGCGGTCTGTGCAGGATCTTCTGGGACACTCCGAACTCGCAACGACGCAGATATACACTGCGGTCACCCGAAAGCACCTAACAGACACCTACGAGAGAAGCCACCCGCGTGCCTGACCCCCAGGAACAGGAACTGAAAGACCTCTGGACCGAGTTCAAGTCATCTGGTGATGAGCGCGCTCGCGAGGGGCTCATCCTTCACTACTCGCCGCTCGTCAAGTTCGTAGCCGGAAGGGTCGGTGCGGGGCTTCCGAAGAACGTCGACCATTCCGATCTCGTGTCGTACGGCACGTTCGGTCTCATCGACGCTGTCGATAAGTTCGAGCCTGAACGTGGTTTCAAGTTCGAGACCTATGCCGTCAACCGAATCAAAGGTGCCATCCTCGACGAACTGCGTGCGCTCGACTGGGTGCCCCGATCGGTTCGCTCAAGGGCAAGAGAGATCCAGCGAACCATGGCGGAACTGAACCACACGCTCCAGCGGACGCCGACCGAAGAGGAAGTCGCGGAGTCGATGGAAGTGCCACTCGACACGCTGCGGGGCCACCTCGGCGAGATCGCCAATCTCGGTTTCGTCGCGCTCGATGAACTGCTGAACCCATCAGAGAACGCGTCGGGCTCGATGACCGATGTCCTTCCGGACTCCGGCGCCATAGACCCGTCGGGAAGTTTCGAGAAGGAGGAGACCAGATACATGCTGGCCGACTCCATCAACAGGCTTCCAGACCGCGAGCGTCTCGTCCTCACGTTGTACTACTACGAGGGCCTCACGCTCGCAGAGATCGGCGGCGTCCTCAACGTCACCGAGTCACGCATCTGTCAGATCCATACCAAAGCAGTGATGAGCCTCCGCAACCGCTTCATAGAACCAGCGTTCAAATAGTCGCTCGCTTTGCTCGCCCCAGTAGTACGTATTAGGTACTACGTAGTCCCGTATCCGTTATCTCCTCTGCCCGCCATATCCTCTCAGCATCAAACACGATCATCGCAATCCCCGTGTGGTGCGGTCTCCGCTTGGAGAACGTTCGGGGGCTCGAAGGGTGGTCGGAAGCACAACCCGAACAAGGAGAAAACACTATGGCTGTCATTGCCATGCGCGAGCTGCTTGAAGCTGGCGTCCACTTTGGTCATCAGACCTCCCGGTGGAATCCCAAGATGCGTCCGTTTATTTTCTCGGAACGCAACGGGATCCACATCCTCGACCTCCGGCAGACCCTCGAGGCTGCGGAGCAGGCATACGTGATCGCCCGTGACATCACGATCAAGGGCGGCACCGTACTCTTCGTTGGAACGAAGAAGCAGGGTCAGGCTGCGATCGAAGAAGCTGCGAAGCGCGCTGACATGCCGTACGTCAACCACCGTTGGCTCGGCGGAATGCTCACCAACTTCCAGACGATCCACAAGCGGATTCTCTACATGCGTGAGCTTGAGCAGATGGAATCCTCAGGCGAGATGGAGGGCCTCCCGAAGAAGGAGCGCATTCGTCTCCGCAGAGAGCTCGTGAAGCTCCAGGCGATTCTCGGCGGTGTCCGTGATCTCCTGCGTCCCCCGGACGCCGTGTTCATCATCGACATCAACCAGGAGCACATCGCGGTTGCCGAAGCCAAGCGTCTCGGTATCCCGCTTATCGCCCTCGTTGACACGAACTGTGACCCCGACCCGGTAGACCTCGTCATTCCTGGAAACGACGACGCCATCCGCGCCGCACATCTGATCGCCGGCGTCGTAGCCGACGGATGCATCGCTGGTGCGGAGATCGCGAACGCCAAGCGCAAGGACGCACCGCAGGTTGACACAGAAGTGAAGGAGTAGCGATGGCGGACTTCACGGCGAAGGACGTCCAAGCGCTTCGTCAAGCCACCGGCGCAGGCATGATGGATGCCAAGAAGGCGCTGACCGAGACCGCTGGCGACATGGAGAAGGCAGCTGACTACCTCCGTGAAACCGGAGTTGCGTCGGCCGCGAAGCGGTCAGGTCGCGATCAGTCCGAAGGCGTCGTCGGCGTGTACATGCACAGCCAGGCGGGAAGGCCTGTCATCGGTGTCCTCATCGGCCTCGTCTCGGAGACGGACTTCGTCGCAAAGAACGAGGAGTTCATCGCAGCGGCGAACGACATCGCTATGCACGCGGCCGCTTCGAGGCCCCAGTGGTTGACGCGGGAAGAGGTTCCTGAGGATGCGTTGGAGAAGGAGAAGGAGCTGATCGCAGCTCAGGCTCGAAACGAAGGCAAACCAGATCAGATCGTCGAGAAGATCGTCGATGGCCGGATCGGATCCTTCTACAAGGAGAACGTCCTCCTCGATCAGGTCTTCGTGCGGTCAGATAAGTTCGAAGGAACGGTCGGGGACATGGTCCAACAACTCGCCTCCCGCATGGGCGAGAACATCTCGGTCGCTTCCATGGCTAGGGTCGCTGTCGGAGAGGGCTGATCGAATGACGAGGCGTCGTGTCGTACTGAAACTGTCCGGAGAAGCGTTTGCGGATGCTGAGATCGGATATGGAATCGATCCGACCACCGTCGATGAGATCGCGACAGAGATCGCTGACATCTCTGCCCAAGGGCACGAGATAGCCATCGTGGTCGGTGGTGGCAACATATTCAGAGGCCTCTCTGCCGCAGCCAACAACATGGATCGTGCGAACGCCGATTACATGGGCATGCTTGCAACAGTGATCAACGCCCTTGCGATAAGGGATGCCCTCGAACGGGCTGGTGCTGAATGCCGAGTCCAGACCGCCATCAACATCCAACAGGTCGCTGAGCCATACATACGACTGAGAGCGATTCGTCACCTGGAGAAGGGTCGGATCGTCGTCTTCGCTGGTGGCACGGGTAACCCGTTCTTCACGACGGACACGACAGCCGCCTTGCGAGCTGCCGAGATCGGTGCCGATGCTGTGCTCAAGGCAACGAAGGTCGACGGGATCTACACGTCGGACCCCATGATCGATCCTTCCGCCAAGAAGTTCGACGAACTGGACTACATGCGCGCTATCTCTGACAAGCTCGGAGTCATGGATGCCACAGCAATTACGATGTGTATGGAGAATGATCTACCGATACGGGTGTTCAACATGACAGTTCCAGGCAACATCACCAAGGCGGTCCGAGGCGAAGAGGTCGGAACGCTGGTCACAGCAGGGAGTTCCCGATGATCAACGCTGATCTCGCCGACGCGAACACGAAGATGGACCAAGCCGTTGAGCACACGATTCATGAGTTCTCCGGAGTGCGTACCGGACGTGCGAACTCGGGTCTTCTCAGCCGCGTCATGGTCGACTACTACGGCACGAAGACGCCTCTTCAGCAGCTCGCCTCGTTCACGGTCCCCGAGGCGCGGATGCTGATCGTCCAGCCCTACGACAAGGGAGCGATTGCAGCCATCGAACGTGGCATCCAGGAAGCAGACCTCGGCTTGAATCCGTCGAATGACGGGAACATCATCAGGCTTGCGTTCCCACAGCTCACTGAGGAGCGTCGTCGCGAACTGATCAAAGTTGTCCGAGGCTTGGCCGAGGAAGGCCGGGTAGCGATCCGAAATGTTCGACGCCACTCAAAGGATGCAATCGAGGCGGAGGATGTGTCCGAGGACGACGTTCGGCGGGCGGAGAAGGAACTCCAGGAACTCACCGACAAGCACACCGCCAGCATCGATGACGCCCTTCACCGCAAGGAAGAAGAGTTGCTAGAGGTCTGATGGCGGATGTGCCGTCGAGCGAACCGAGCAACGGTGCGTGGTTACGCACTCTGATCCCTGATTCCGGTACCGTGGAGCGATATGCCAGATGATCCCCGCAACGACACCGAGTCCGGTGGCTTCGACGATTGGTTGTCCGAAGCGCCTGGCAAGGTCACCGACCCGTATGCCGAATCTGAGCTTGACGGACAAGATTCCGAAAATGACGAGTCTCAGTCGTCTGTCGACGATCCCGTCCTCGAGGAAGAAGCCGGGGACGACACCGAGCCGGAGTCTTCGGTCGACGATCCAGACCTCGATGAGGAGGCCAGTGACGATGCCGAGTCGGAACACCCCGTCGCTGACGATGATGAGACGGCCGAGGCTGTACCCGACGCCGAGCCCCCGACACCTGTGGGTCCAGAAGTCGATCTGAACAGCGACAGCGACGAGGACGATGACACGGACGAGGACCCCGTCACCAGTGTCGACGATGAGCGATCGGAGGAACAGGACGATACCGACGACACCGGAGAGATCCCCATAGTCGAATCCGTCGAAAACGAACCAGCCGATCTCGCTCCAGAAGAGTTCCACGCCGAACCACTGGTCGAGTTCGAAGCCTTCGACGGCGGAGACGAAGCGGACACGGGCGAACTCGAGATCGTCGCCCCCGCGCCCTTCGGTGAGATCGATTCTGGTCAGCAAGAGGCGACCCT
The DNA here is from genome assembly GCA_964196275.1 of uncultured Kiloniellales bacterium. Taxonomy (GTDB): domain Bacteria; phylum Actinomycetota; class Acidimicrobiia; order Spongiisociales; family UBA5794; genus UBA5794. The sequence goes on from CAXMSN010000001.1 coordinate 57,150, forward strand.
CGTGTACGACGGGGCAGTCGAGTCGGATTCGTCCGTGCTTCCGGATGAATCTTCGGACGAGGACGAGTTGCAAGAGGATGACACATCCGAAGTGCCGATCGTTGCATGGTTCCCCGAATCGACCGATGAGGACGTCTCGCAAAGTGACGACTTCGATCCGCTTGAGGACACCGGAGAAGCAGTCTTCGTTTCCGGTGAAGGCGCAAGTATCGCCGCAGCTGCTGCTGGATTCGGTGATCTTTGGGACGATGACTCAGTCGACGACTCATCCACCAACGACTCTCCGCAGGATGACGACGTCGAGGAGTTCACGCTCGGAGAAGGCGATCTGTTGCTAGGAGCAACTCAGGAGCACGTCGATCTTGCCGCCGCGATCGCCGCCGCTGAGAACGAGGACACCGAGCAGGTGGCGCTCGTCGCCGAGATTCCCGGGCTCGAAACGTCGGTTGTGGGCTTCGAAGATGTGGTTGAGGCTGAGGGCCACCGCCGCGTCAGGGCGAGAGCGTCGGGAGACCTCATCGCTCGCGTCATCACCGGCATCGTTCTCGTCCTTGCGCTCGGGGCATCTCTCATCTGGCGCCCCGCTCTTGTCGTATTCGCCATAGCGGTGTTCGTTTTGGGAGCCGGCGAGTTCTACACGGCGCTCGTGCGCACAGACCGAAAGCCGATCGCCCTGTTCGGCTTCATCGGAATCATCGGTGCGAGCGTCGGCGCCTTCTTCTGGAGTGCAGTCGCGATTCCCATGGCCTTCGTGCTGGCAACCATCCTGTTGCTGCTCTTCTACGCTGTGGTACCTGGCAAGTCGGACCCGATGGGCAATCTCGCTCTGACCACAACTGTCATGGTGTGGGCAGGTCTTGGCTCGTTTGCGATGCTCATCGCTCGCTCGGATGACTATCAGGTGCTCATCCTTGGGGTGGTTGTCGCCGTCGCGGCCGCTGACATAGCGGCGTTCTTTGTGGGTCGATCACTTGGACGCACACACTTCGCCCCATGGGTCTCGCCGAAGAAGACGGTTGAGGGACTGGTAGCGGGCATCGTGGTTGCCTTGGGCGTCGGAGCGATGCTTCACTTCTTCCCTCCCTTCGAACTCACCTCTGGCCTCGCCATAGGCGCAGCTGCAGCGTTTCTGACACCGGTCGGTGACCTCGCCATGTCCGCTGCCAAGCGATCCTTGGGCCTCAAGGACATGGGCTCAGTCCTTCCTGGCCACGGCGGATTCCTCGATCGTATCGATGGCCTTCTTTTCGTCATTCCCGTCGCGTGGGCAGTGTTCATCTGGGCTGGCCTCCTCTGAGACCCCTGGTCATCCTCGGTGCGACCGGTTCCATCGGGCGCCAGACAGTCGAAGTAGCAGACCGCATCGGTGCGCCCATCGTGGCGCTCGCTGCGAGGACACCTTCCAAACGCCTACTCGAACTTGGGATTCAGTATCCCGACGCCGTCGTTTGTGTGGTTGAGCCTGGCGAAAGTGCGGATGTCTTCCGCGAAGCTCTTGGAGACAGAGCCCACTTCGGCAAGGGCGCCATGACTGAAGTGGCGGCCATGTCCGGGGCCACGGTCGTCAATGGTGTCGTTGGAGCTGCAGGTCTGGAAGCATCTCTGTCTGCGCTCTACGCAGGGAACCGCCTTGCGCTTGCCAACAAGGAGAGTCTCGTGGCGGGTGGAAGCCTCATGCGAGCGGCTCTCGAGAGCGGGGACGGGGAGCTGATCCCTGTCGACTCCGAACATTCGGCGATCTGGCAATGCATCGCAGGGGAGAACGTTGACAGCGTTCACCGGCTCATCTTGACGGCGTCAGGAGGCCCATTCAAGGGGTACAGCCCTCAGGATCTTGAATCCGTGACGGTCGAGCAGGCCCTTGCGCATCCGACGTGGGTGATGGGCCCTCGGATCACCACGGACTCTGCGACCCTGATGAACAAGGCGTTCGAGGTGATCGAAGCCCACTATCTGTTCGACATGCCGTACGACAATATCGATGTTGTGGTCCACCCGCAGAGCATCGTTCACTCGCTGGTCGAGTTCAGCGATGGGGTCGTGAAAGCCGAGCTGGGACACCCTGACATGCGAAAGCCGATCCAGATCGCCATGACACATCCCGACCGTGCCGCTGTCGAACATGAACCGTTCGATCTTGTCGGAGTCGATCTCACGTTCGAACGGCCAGATGTCGATTCGTTCCCGTGTCTGACACTTGGCTACGAGGCTGGGCGGGCGGGCGGTACGGCAACTGCGGTCCTGAACGCAGCTGACGAGATCGCGGTCGCGGCGTTCCTTGACGGACGTGTTCCGTTCACGGCGATCGCCCAGGTCGTGGAGTCGGTTCTCGCAGCCCATGACGTCCGCGAGCCGGAGGGCGTCGAAGATGTCGTCGATGCAGACGGATGGGCACGGCGCATGGCTCAGCAACTGTGCGAGACCACCGCCGGTTGAGCGATATCGGCGGTACCGTTTACCGACACTGTTGACTGAGACGGAGGCACCCGATGGGGCCGTTCATAATGATCGCGGGCATCATCCTCATGATCGTGATCCATGAGGGCGGGCACTTCGTCGCCGCGAAGTACTTCGGTATGAAGGCCACCGAGGCGTTCTTCGGGTTTGGCCCGCGCCTGTGGTCGACCCAGCGAGGTGAGACAGAGTACGGAATCAAGGCGATTCCCTTCGGCGGATATGTCCGCATCATCGGGATGAACCCCTTCGAAGAGGTTGCCCCAGAAGAAGAGGGTCGTACGTATCGCGTTGCCGCGTTCTGGAAGAAATCCGTCGTGGTCCTCGCTGGGATCGCGAGCCATTTCGTTGTTGCGTTCACGATCCTGTTCCTGGTCGGTCTGATCTATGGAACGGTCGCTCGCGATGCCGACGATCTCGTACTGCTTACCACGACCATCGGAGACGTCTCGGAGACGGTTCTGGACGGCTCCGAGACGTCACCCGCAGCGATGGCTGGCGTCGATGTCGACGATGTGATCGTGGCGACCGACGGGGTTCCTGTGGCGACATGGGACGACTTCGCTGACTTCACAGCTTCGCGGCCAGGCGAGGCGGTGGTGATCGGTGTCGAACGCGATGGCGAGCGGTTGGACCTCAGCACCACCTTGGCAATGGTGGAGCGACCGAAAAGGGACGATCAGCGAAATATCATCCTTGACGCTGACAATGAACCCGTCCTTGAGACGGTCGGCTTCTTCGGTGTGACGCCGCTTGCGGATCGCGAATACCACGGACCGATTGGGATGATCGGCGTGGCCGTCGGGCAGATGGGCGAAGCGATTGTCCAGAGCGTCAACGGGCTTTGGCAGATGGTTGTCGGGTTCCCCAAGCTCCTGATGGCGACGTTCGGTGGGGATGACGAGATCCTGGAAACGGTCCGGCCCGTGTCTCCCATCGGTCTTGTGAAACTCGCGGGTCCTGTCGAGAGCACCCTCATATTGCTTGCCCTTGTGAACATCTTCGTCGGGGTCCTGAACTTCGTCCCGCTGTATCCCCTCGACGGTGGACACTTCGCTGTTGCGCTCTACGAGAAGATCACGGGTCGCGTCCCGGCTGTGGAGAAGATGATGCCCGTGGCAGCTGCCGTCTTCATCTTCCTCGTGAGTCTGGGCCTCATGGGCCTGTACTTCGACACGTTCGGACAAGTGGGCTGACCACCTCCCGTTGACACGGGTGACAGCTCACTACGCTTCCAGAAGATGACTTATCCACGACGAATCACACGTTCGCTCCATGTTGGCGACGTCGAAGTCGGCGGAGGCTCGCCTGTGAGCGTCCAGTCGATGACGACGACCAAGACGGCGGACGTCGATGCAACCCTCGCTCAGATCTACGCCCTCGCGGGTGCGGGTGCCGACATCGTCAGAGTGACTTGCAATACCGTCGAGGCCGCTCAGGGCATCGCCGAGATGATGCCTCGCTCCCCGGTGCCCATCGTCGCCGACATCCACTTCCAGTACCGGCTTGCGCTTGCAGCCATCGAGGCCGGCGTCTCGGCGCTGCGCCTGAACCCTGGGAACATAAGGAACGAAGACCACATCAAGACCGTCGCGCGCGCTGCGCTCGATGCTGGGATTCCCATCCGCATCGGAGTGAACGCCGGGTCACTCGACAAGGACCTGTTGGCCAAGCATGGCGGACCCGTGCCCGAGGCGCTCGTCGAATCCGCGTTGCTGGAGATCAAGTACCTCAACGATGTCGATTTCCACGACATCAAGATCTCCGTCAAGCATTCGAACGTACCGCTCATGATCGAGTCGTATCGGCTTCTCGCCGACACGGTCGACTACCCGCTGCATCTCGGCGTGACCGAGGCGGGCCCGCCTCCGGGTGGATTGATCAAGTCGGTCGCTGGCATCGCGACGTTGCTCAGCGAGGGGATAGGCGACACGATCCGGTTCTCCCTGACCGCGGATTCGGTGGAGGAGGCGAAGGCGGGGAGGTCTCTCCTCGAGTATCTGGGACTCCGTGAGCGCTCTTCGCTCGACCTCATAGCCTGCCCGTCCTGCGGTCGTGCCGAGGTCGATGTCATCAAGGTGGCATCGGAGGCGAACGAACGCCTCGAAGCGATGAAACTCCCCATCCAGGTAGCGGTCATGGGTTGTGTCGTCAACGGGCCAGGCGAAGCCCGCGAGGCCGACATCGGCTTGGCAGCCGGCAGAGGGAAAGGCCACTTGTTCATCAAGGGCGAAGTAGTCAGGGTCGTGCCTGAGGCGATGATGGTGGATGCCTTGGTGGAGGAAGCAGGTCTGCTTGCCGAGCAGGGCGTCGAGGCCCGCATTGCGGCTGCCGATGTCACCGCAGCCGACCTCGCTCAGGAGACACGGCTGGAGTTACTGACCTCCCAGGGCGACATCAACCACGCCGCCGAACGCCGAGCCGCCGTGAAAGAAGTAGCGAGCGACTCGTAACCGAGCAATGGGTAGGTGTCGGCTATGGGCCGAGGAGTTGGACAAACGGATCATGAGGGCAGACCCGTCGACTTCGGACGGACAGCCTCTGACTACGAGCAGTATCGCCCAGGCTTCCCAGACCAATTCTTCGATCGCCTTGAGAGCCGCGGCTGGATTGTCGCTGGGCAGCACGGCTTGGATCTTGGAACCGGTACAGGGACGGTCGCAATAGGCCTGTCGGCTCGCGGGCTTGACATGACCGGTCTTGACATAGCGCCTGAGCTCCTCGACGCGGCACGACAGACCGCAGTGGACCGTGGCCTCTCGCCCCGATTTTTCGTCGGGAAGGCTGAGGCGACGGGTCAGACCGATGCGTCGTACGCTCTTGTGACTGCCGGCCAAAGCTGGTGGTGGTTCGACTCGGACGCCACCATCCGCGAAGTGCACCGCATCCTCAGATCAGGCGGGCGTCTCGCGATCTGTGCCTTCAGTTATCTGCCGTTAGGTGGCACTGCCGCCGGTCGTACCGAGGATCTCATCCTTGAGCACAACCCTGGATGGACCAAAGCCGGCTGGCGAGGTGTACATCCTGAGCAGGTGCGAGCACTCGACGAGGGTGGCTTCACCGGGGTGGAAAGTTTCAGCTACACGGTCGATGTGCCCTTCACCCACGAGGCCTGGCGTGGCCGCATGCGAACATGCAACGGAGTCGGAGCGTCACTCGACGAGGGGGAAGTGGATCGATTCGACGGGGCTCTCGCCACGATGCTCGCCAACGAGTTCCCTGGCGACCTCACCGTCCCTCACCGCATCTTCGCCGCCAGCGGCATCAAGCCTTGAAGCCGCAGTACGTACCACGTAACACGTACTGCGTGATCCGGTAGTCCGTGGTCCTCTGCCGAGCGCTATCCTCGCTCGAAGCCACGGACCCAGGAGACGCATGCGCTGGTCGCAAGCTTTCATACCCACTCTGCGCGACGACCCTGCTGATGCAGAGGCGGTGAGTCACCGGTTGCTCGTACGGGCCGGGTACATACGGCAACTGATGGCCGGCGTGTACTCGATGCTTCCGCTCGGCCAGAGGGTCCGCACGAAAGTCATGAACATCATCCGCGAGGAGATCGATGCGATCGGTGGTCAGGAGTTCCTCCTCCCGCAGATGCATCCCCGTGAGATCTGGGACCGCACAGGTCGCTCGGAGACGATGGCAGACATCATGATGTCCTTTCAGGACAACAAGGGTGCAGACATCATCCTCGGTCCCACGCATGAGGAGATCTTTGCGACCGTTTCGACCGAGTTGACCTCCTACAAGCAACTTCCGCAGCTGTGGTATCACATCCAGACCAAGTTCAGAGACGAGGCTCGGCCGAAGTCCGGCCTCCTACGTGTCCGAGAGTTCACGATGAAGGACTCGTATTCGTTCGACATCGACGAGGCGGGTCTCGACCTCCAGTTCGATCGGCACTACGACGCCTACGTACGGATCTTCGAACGCCTTGGAATGAGCGTTGTCTCGGTCCGTGCTTCGTCTGGAGCCATGGGTGGCAAGGAATCTGTGGAGTTCATGGTCCGCAGCGACGTCGGTGAGGATGAGGTCGCACACTGCGCTGAGTGCGGCTACGCAGCCAACGTGGAGACCGCATCATCGGTGGTAGCACCGGTCGAAGATCCAGACGGTGAATTCGAACTCGAGCGGTTCGACACTCCCGCCGTCCGCACCATCGCCGATCTCGAGGTCTTCGAAGGTGGTGCCTCGGCTGATCGACAAGTGAAGACGCTGGTATATGTGCTCGACGGCGACCTCGCGTTGGTACTCCTCAGAGGTGACCACGTGCTCCAGGAGCAGAAGCTCAAGGACGAGGTGCGTGCGATAGTGGCGAGGCCTGCTCAGGCGGACGAGATCGTGAAACTTCTTGGTGCGGATGCCGGAAGCCTCGGAGCGGTCGGTGTCACGGACGTGCCGATATACGCAGATGCGGCACTCAAGGGCAGAACCTCGATGACGACGGGGGCGAACACCAACGACGTCCATGTTCGTGGCGTCGATGTGGAGCGGGACATCGGCGTGACTCAATGGGTCGACGTTCGTAGGGTGTTCGATGGTGAGCCATGCGTCGAGTGTGGCGCACCGGTCAGCGTGTTTCCGGCCATCGAAGCTGGTCACATCTTCAAACTGGGGACTTTCTATGCCGAACCGCTCGGCGTGAAGGTGCTCGACAAGGATGGGAAGATGGTCCCCGTGGTGATGGGCTCGTATGGAATCGGAGTCGAACGTAACATGGCGGCCTCAGTCGAGGCGAACCACGACGACAAAGGGATTGTCTGGCCGATCGAGATAGCACCGTTCCACGTAGTGATCACGACAGTCCGACCCGACGACGAGGAAACCGAGCGTGTCAGCACCGAGATCTACGACGCGCTCGTTGCCGACGGTGTGGAGGTTCTCCTCGATGATCGTCACGAGCGCCCTGGGGTGAAGTTCAACGATGCCGAGTTGATAGGTGTTCCCGTTCGGATCACGGTCGGACCGAGGGGCATCCAATCCGGGATCGCTGAAATCACTGAGCGTTCGACCGGAGTAAGCAGCGAGGTTGCTCTCGCTGATGTTGTCGCCGCCGTCAAGGACCTGCTCGCCGCGTAGACGCGTCGCGGTCACGAGGTTCGGCACCGCCGCCATCCTGATATACTGGCTTGACGAACCGAGATCTCTGCTGGGGTGGGCCGTGGCCCACCTTTTTGTTTGAGCAGAGTTCTCTTTGCTGTGTGTAAGGAGACATTGTGACAGGCGTCGCAGAGAGACTGTGGGGGACGATCGAACCCTACGTCGCGGCCGAAGGCGTGGAACTCGACGACCTCGAGGTACTCGGCGGCGGTCAGATCGTACGCGTCACACTCGATGCGAGCGAGCCTGTCGGAGTCGACATGATCGCGGAACTCTCACGGGGAATCGGACGGCTGCTTGATGCCGATGATCCCATCAAGAGCGCATACACACTTGAGGTTTCGTCGCCTGGCCTTGAGCGGAAGCTCACTCGCCAGAGGCATTACGAGAAGTCGATCGGCCGAGAGATCAAGGTCAAAACCTTCGCCCCGGTTTCTGGCGAGAAGAGCCACAGCGGAGCCTTACTTTCGGTGGACGACGCGGGGTTCGTAATCGATGTCGACGGTGAGAACCGAGAATTTACATATGGTGACGTCTCCTCGACACGGACTGTGTTCGTGTGGGAGAAGACGGCGCCCAAAGGGAAAGACGCGTAGGAGACACCATGGACTACAACCTGATGGATGCACTGGAGCTTCTCGAGAGGGAGAAAGGTGTCCCACGAGACACGATTCTCGAGGCGCTTGCTAACGCGCTCGTGTCAGCCTACAAGCGGACCCCAGGAGCAGCCGAAGAGGCTCGCGTAACGATCGACGCCGATTCCGGCGAGATCATCGTTTACGGCCAAGAGCTCGACGAGGACGGAAACGTCATTGAAGAGTGGGAGGACACACCGGGCGACTTCGGCCGGATCGCAGCGCAGACAGCCAAGCAGGTCATCCTCCAGCGGTTGCGCGATGCAAAGCGCTCCCAGGTGTTCGAGATCTACGAAGGCCGAGAAGGAGATCTCATCACCGGGATCGTTCAGCAGTCCGACCACCGGTTTGCGATCCTGGACCTTGGTGATGCTGAGGCAATGCTCCCCGGCTCAGAGAAGATTCCATATGAGCGGCTTGAGCGCGGCAACCGAGTCAAGGCACTCATTCTTGAGGTCCGCGGTGAAGGCAAAGGTGCGCCAATCGTCGTGTCCAGGAGCCATCCCGAGTTCATTCGAGCGCTGTTCGCCCTTGAAGTGCCCGAACTCGTTGACGGTGACATTGAGATCAAAGTCATCGCACGCGAAGCCGGCCATCGGACCAAGATCGCGGTGGTCTCGCACGACCCGAACGTTGACCCCGTAGGCGCGTGTGTCGGAGCCAGAGGTTCCCGCGTACGGCAAGTCGTGAACGAATTGAAGGGCGAGAAGGTCGACATCGTCGAGTGGGATGACAATCCGAACTCGTTCATCGCCGAAGCGCTGAGTCCTGCGCGAGTGCTTGAGGTCAGAATCGACGAAGAAGAGCAGACCGCCATCGTGATCGTGCCGGACCATCAACTCTCACTCGCCATCGGCAAGGAGGGCCAGAATGCCCGTCTTGCAGCCAGGCTGAGTGGCTACCGCATCGACATTCGCTCCGAATCCCAGGACCTCGGCCTCGATGTGCAAGAGGATGAGGAGGCCGAGTTCGAGACAGTTGCTGAAGGCGACGGTGCAGGAACGATGACACCAGCGGTCGAGGCTGACGAGACCGACGAGGCCGCCGCTGACGACGAGCCTGACGACGAGCCTGACGGCGACGCCGCACAGACTGACGCCACTGCTGACGATGAAGCTGAGGGCGATGCGACTGATGACGAGGCCGAAGGCGACTCCGCTGACGAAACCGATGCGGTGGACGAGGAAGAGTCCGGCCAGGCAGATGCGGCTGATGAGGCTTCCGAAGTCGAAGATGCTGCGGAGCCTGCCGCTGAAGAAGATTCCGAAGAGGAAGCGCCGGCTGAACCGGTCGCTGACGATGGTGTCGATGCCGGGGAGGACGAACCCTCCGGTAACGACGATTCCGAGAACAAGTAGAGATCTGAAAAGCGCATTGCGCGGAGGTGAGCGTGCCCAAAGTACGCGTATACGAGCTTGCACGTGAGCTCGGCGAAGAATCGAAGGATGTGCTTGCGCGCGCCCAGGAGCTCGGCGTAGAAGTCAAGACAGCATCCTCAGGCCTTGACGAGGACGCTGCTGCTCTCGTGAAGATGTCCTATGACGACACGGAGAAATCGGCGAAACAGCCGGCGTCAGATGACGCAGTCGAACCTGTCTCCGAGTCCGAAGCACAAGAGCCGGACGCGCCAGCATCGGAGTCGGACGCGCAACCGTCCGATGACGAGGATCAGGATGTTGAAGGCGCCGACGAGGTCGACGACGACGAGGAGAAGGTCCTTCTCGTCGAGCCGGGGATCACCGTCCACGACCTCGCACGGTTGGTCAAGATCCGCACAGCTGACATAGTCAAGACGCTCATGTTCATGGGAGAGATGGTGCCTGGCGGGGGAGAGATCCCCGTTGCAGCCCTTGGACCGCTCGGCAAGGAACTCGGTTGGGAGATCCTGGTGGCCGAGACCGATGAGGACGAGGAGCCGCAGGGCAGACAACGCCATCTGATCGAGTTCGAAGACGCTCCCGACAGCCTCGTCGGGAGACCACCGATCGTGACGGTGATGGGCCACGTCGACCACGGAAAGACACAACTTCTCGACACGATCCGCGAAGCCAATGTGATCGAGGGTGAAGCAGGTCGCATCACCCAGCACATCGGTGCCTACCAGGTAGACCACAACGGCTCGCCGATCACGTTCATCGACACGCCAGGTCACGAGGCGTTCACTGCGCTCAGGGCCCGCGGCGCAGAGGTCACTGATATCGCCATCATCGTGGTTGCCGCGGATGACTCTGTGATGCCACAAACAGCGGAAGCCATCAGCCACGCACAGGCTGCCGAGGTCCCGATCATCGTTGCGATCAACAAGATGGATCTTGAGGCTGCTGACCCGTTTGCTGTCAGAGCTGCGCTGACAAAGCACGAGATCGTCGTCGAAGACCTCGGCGGGGAGGTGCCAGCCATAGAGATCTCTGCGCTGGTGGGAACGGGCGTCGAAGATCTTCTCGAGATGGTCTCGCTCGTGTCCGAGGTTGAAGAGCTCACGGCGAACCCGAAGGCTCCGGCTATCGGAACGGTGATCGAGGCCCAGATCGAGGTCGGAAGAGGACCGATCGCCACCGTCATCGTCCAGCGCGGGACGTTGAAGCGAGGCGACGCACTGGTTGCTGGCCCTGTGTCGGGAAGGGTTCGTGCAATGTTCAACGACAAAGGCGAGCAGGTCAATGAGGCAGGACCGTCGACGCCCGTTGTTGTCTCAGGCTGGGACGAAGTTCCAACCGCCGGGGACATGTTCGAGGTGGCAAAGAACGAGCGAACGGCTCGCAAACTAGCTCAAGTCAAGGTCGACGAACTGCGAGCGAATGAACTCGTCGTCCCGTCGGCCATCGACAGGCTCGGCCAACTCATCGAGCAGATAAGGACCGAGGACTTCTCCGAACTGCGGATCATCGTCAAGACCGATACGCACGGTTCACTCGAAGCGATCAAGGAGTCTGTTCCGAAGATCGAGCGTGACGATGGATACGTCAGCATCGTGCACGCAGCGGTTGGGGGTATCACGGCCAATGATGTCGCCCTCGCCGAGGCATCGGGAGCGCTCATATATGGTTTCAACGCTCGTCCAGACGCTCCAGCACGTGCAGCAGCGAAGAAGACCGGGACAGACATCCGCACCTTCTCCATCATTTACGAGCTGCTCGATGACATCGAGCTCCTGCTCGTCGGCGAGCTGCACCCTGAGGTCGTTGAGAACTTCCTCGGCGTAGCCGAGGTGCGCCAGGTGTTCCGAGCACCACGGCTTGGCATGGTCGCTGGATCGTATGTCACGGAGGGTTCCATCGAAAGGAACGCGAAAGTCCGCTTGGTTCGAGATGGCGTTGTCGTCTACGACGGAACGATCGTCTCGTTGCGACGGTTCAAGGACGATGTGCAGACGGTCGCCACCGGCTACGAGTGCGGTATCGGCCTTGCGAAGTTCCGAGACATCAAAGAGGGCGACACCATCGAGTCCTACCAGGTCCGTGAGATCGCTCGTACATAGAGCCACTGTGTGAAAGGCGTCGCATGGCACGTCAGAAGAGCCCCCGGATGCGGAAGGTCAACGAGCTCGTACGCGAGATCGTTGCGGAAGCCGTTCAGGACCTCAAGGATCCCCGGATAGGGTTCCTCACGATCACCGGAGCGGAGACGAGCCCCGACCTTCGATCAGCGGTCGTCTATTACTCGGTCATGGGGACCGAAGAGGAGAAGAGCGGTACCGGAGATGCCCTGCGCTCCTCAGCGTCGAGGATCCAGAGAGAGATCGGAGCGCAGTCGACGCTCCGGTACACACCGAAGCTCGAGTTCAGAGTGGACCCTTCCATCGAGGAGGGAATCAGAATCTCGAAGCTCGTCGCCGGACTGGATACCGGTGAGGGCACACAGACCGGTGAGGGCACACAGGACGATGACCGATAAACGCGTGATCACCCCGGTGGTCGATGCGATCCGGGCGGCCGAAAGCATCGGCGTTGTCGGTCATGTGGGCCCTGACGGTGACGCGCTCGGCTCGATGATCGCTCTCGCGCTGGCTGCCACCGAGAACGGCAAGACGGGAGTCGCTTCCTTCGCCGAGCCGTTCGTGGTGCCTGCCGAGATGTCATACCTGGACACGTCCGTTCTTGTTGTCCCGTCAGTGTTTCCCACCAACCTTGACCTTGCGGTAGCGGTGGACACATCGGTCCGCCATCGCGTCGGCTCGCTGGCGGGTGCGATGGAGCAGGCTTCGATACTGGCCGTGATCGACCATCACATCTCCGATGGCTCATGGGGGGATGTCACCGCCATCGATCCGAAGGCTGCGGCGACGACCGAACTCGTCTATCAGATCATCAAGGAACTCGGGTGGCCGATCTCGGAACCGGTTGCGACAGCCCTCTATACCGGTCTTGTCACCGACACTGGTCGGTTCCAGTACTCGTCGACATCCCCGAGTACACATCGAATCGCCGCCGATCTGCTCTCGTGTGGCGTGGAACCTGATGTCATCGGCCAGCAACTGTTCGAAGAGGCTCCGTTCGGTTACTACGCCGTCGCTGCGGCGGTTCTTGCCCGTTCCGTAATGGACGTTGATCACGAATTCGTCTGGTCGATGCTGACGATGGCGGATCTCGATGATGCCGGTGTGGCCTATCACGAGGTCGACGGCTTGATCGATCTCGTGCGGATGGCGAGAGGCACCGAGGTGGCATGCCTCCTGAAGGAGGCGAAGCCCGGCGTGATCAAGGGTAGCTTGCGTTCCCGGGGGCTGATCGACGTGTCGGCGATCGCCGGGACATTCGGCGGTGGCGGACACCACAACGCCTCGGGGTTCACATCCACCGATCCGCCTGAGGACATCGTCGAGCAGATCGTTTCGCACCTGTAATGGTTGCCTGATGTCAGCCGGATTCATCCTCATAGACAAGGAACCTGGCTGGACCTCGCACGACGTAGTGGCGAAGGTGCGAGGATCCGTCGATGGGAAGGTCGGGCACGCTGGAACGCTCGACCCCATGGCCACCGGACTGCTGGTCCTCGCCGTCGGCGGTGCCACACGACTCTTACGATTCGTTCAGACCTCGCGTAAGGAGTACGTCGCTACCGCGATGTTCGGCGTCGCTACGGATTCGCTTGATGCGGATGGAGCGGTTCTGTCGAGGGACCCGATGCCGGTGACCCAAGATCAGGTGGAAGACGTTCTCGACCGTTTCCGCGGCGACATCGTGCAGATTCCACCGATGGTTTCGGCCCGTAAGGTTGAGGGCAGACGGCTCTATGAGTTAGCGCGCGAAGGCCAGGTCGTCGAACGTGAAGCGCGACCCGTGGCGATCGACGAGCTAGAGATCATCGACTTCGCACCATCTGACTACCCGGAAGTGACGTTCAGGGTCGTGTGTTCGACGGGGACCTACGTCCGGACGCTTGGCGATGACATCGCACGGGCTCTCGGCGGGAGGGCTCATCTCATTGCGCTCAGACGGACTCGGAATGGATCAATGGATGTTGCTGACGCGGTCTCCGTGGCTGCGGTCGCAGAGGCTGTTGACCAGGGCCGCGTTGACGAACTGATCATCGAAGCATCGATCGCCCTCGGTGGCCTCGACCTCATGTCCGTGGACGCACCCACGGCGTTTCGGGTTCACAATGGTCGGCCCGTGGCCATTGAACCGTCGATCGATGTTGACGACGGCGCGTACGTCCGAGTCGTTGATGATGCCGGATCACTCATTGCGGTGTACCGTCGCTTCGGTGAACAGCTTCTACCAGAGGTCGTACTTGCGTGAAGATCTTTAGGAACGCGCCCGAGACGTGGAATGAAGAAGGCGCCCGGCATGCAGTGGCGGTCGGAGTCTTCGACGGCGTTCATCGCGGACATGCGTCGGTGTTCCAAGCTCTGCGCGATGCCGCTGGAGACGTTCCGGTCTGTGCGTTGACGTTCGGCGTGCATCCCGACGGCATCGTGAGCCCGGACACATCGCCGCTCCTGCTCGCAACGCTTGAGCGGAGGTTGGAGCTGCTCGAAGCGGCGGGACTCGACTCTGCCGCCGTGATCGAGTTCGATCAGGATGTTCGTCATCTGACACCGGACCAGTTTATCGACACCTACCTCGTCTCTGCACTGAGAGCGACCACCGTATCTGTCGGCACGGGATTTCGCTTCGGGTTCGGCGCCGAGGGAACGGTCGACACCTTGCGACTCGCCGGAAAGACGAGCGGGTTCGAAGTTGTCGAGACGCCGATCGTTGAGCTTCACGGCACCGAAGTGAGGTCATCATCTATCCGGGCTGCGATCGCGACCGGCGCGGTCGAACTCGCTGCTCGCATGCTTGGTCGTCCGTTCGAGATCGAGGGACTTGTCGTTGAGGGCGATCAACGTGGGAGGACGATCGGTTTCCCAACTGCCAACATCACGATGCCGATCGGCCTTGTGAGACCAGCCGGGGGCGTGTATGCGGTTCGCTGCGGTGTCGATGGCGTTGCCATGGCCGGTGTCAGCAACGTAGGAACCCGTCCGACGTTCGGGGGAGGGCCGGAAACGATCGAGGTGCACATCCTCGACGAGACGATCGATCTGTACGGCAAGACGGTCCTTGTGGAATTCATAGACAGGATTCGCAACGAACAGCGCTTCGCTTCGGTTGATGCTCTGGTTTCGCAGATTGAAGCCGACGTGGACGTGGCACGGGCGATTCTCGCCTAAGTTCCGATGCCGTGGGGGTTGAAGTTGGCGGCGATGGCACGCATGCTGGACGGACACCTGCGCTTCCCGTGAGAGGAAGCACATGTTCGTTGCGATCGCAACAGCGGTTCTGCTCGCAATTCCCGTCTTCGAGTCTGATCCAGTATCGCCTGCCGGTGGTCTTGGACTCTCGCCGAATCCGATCGTTCGCAGCATTGGAGCGGCATCGCCGCCGTCCCGTTCTGCGTTGCCCGTCTCGCTTCCGTTCGCAGGGGTAGCGGTCACCGCTGCTGGTGCGGCGGCTATCTACCGGCGAAGACGCAACGACTCTCCATTGCTCGTGGTCGTGCATGGGCACGGCGGCGATGCGGAGAACTTCGATCGCCTGATCGACATGATGGACATCGATGGAGCAAGGGTCGTCGCGTTCGATTACAGCTGGGCCGACGGCGGGACGGACTCAACGTCGTCGTCTCGATCCGTGCCGACAGCCGCAGCGGCTATCGCGCTGGATGCGTTCATGCGCCAACTGGCTGTGACGAACTCGAATATGTACTCCCTGCACCACTCCAAGGGCGGAGCAGTCGGCGTTTCGATGATCGCATCGCTCGACGACGGTTCACGGCCACCGATCGACGGGTACCAGGGGGCAGCACTTCTGGACCCAGCAATCGCTTCTGGGTTCCTAGGAGAGCTTCAATCCTCGGGCCAGGGACACGGTTGGCTTCCTGACGATGGCGGCTTCGATCCGATCCACTGCGATGACACGGGATGCACCGATGTACGCCATCACCTCGGCGAAGCATCCGGTGTCGAGGTGATCGCCGTCCGGAACCGGGATGCCCTTGTGACGAACTTCACCGATCGACCTGACGGTCTTCGGGTCTTCGACCTGCACGATGGGCTTCCCAGTGCACTCGCGTACGGCGGATTCCTCCTCCCTCGAATCATCCAGGCCCACAACTCCGTGCTGAACCACAAGGATGTCGCCAACTGTGTGAAAGCAGAGGTCAGCCTCCCTGGCTCATGCGAATGGGGTGTCGAACCGCGGCGCCAACGATTCAGAGGCGGAGGATCGCGTCGCATGAATCTTGTTCTGTAGGGAAGGCAGATCCCTGGCACGTGAGAGCCGGACACGACGTCGCTATGTTGGAGTCACCAACACAGACGGAGAGATCGATGGGTGAAGAGGGACGATCAGAGAGCCACCGGCAGTTCTCGGCTGAGTGCTTCAACAGCGTCTGGGATCTACTCGATCGGTCCGAGCGAACCGAGGACGAAACGGAACTGATGATCGATACGGCTCACGCCTCCCGATATCACTGGCGGATGCGCGACGACGTAGAACCACGGAACATGGCCATATCGAGTTGGCAACTCTCTCGCGTGTACGCGGCCGCGGGTCACCCCGATCCGGCCCTGCGGTACGCGGAGGAGTCTCTCGACCTTTGCAAGTCGAATGGCCTGTCACCCTTCCTCACCGGCTACGCCTTGGAGGCGCTCACGCGAGCAGCGCTTCTCGGCGGTGATTCCAAGGCAGCCGGTCTGACGCGTGCGGCGGCGACGGAGGCCGCCATGAAGGTAGAGGACGACGAAGAGCGGGTGATGCTTCTCAAAGATATCGATGACGCGATGGGGCACGGGGGAGAGCGATGACGTCGGGCGGACGTACCGACGATGATGCAGAGCAACGGGTCCTCTGGACGGCGTCGAACATGCCCCTGCTACGAACGATCGGTGAGGAATTCGACCGCACGCTGCCGTTCGCCGGTCTTCGGATTGGGGTCTCGCTGCATCTCGAAGCGAAGACGGCGGTCCTCCTGGAAACGCTTCAGCGGGGCGGGGCCGACGTCGTGGCCAGCGGAAACTACGGAACCACGCAAGACGACATTGTCGAGTATCTTCTCCGCCGAGGGATCGACGCGCGAGGGTCGCGCTCCGACGATCTCGACACGCACATGGAAGCCGTGTCATCTGTCGTCGATGCCGATCCAGATATCCTGCTCGACAACGGCGCCGATCTAATGAGCCTCGTTGTTGACAGGGGCCTTGACGTCGTCGGAGGCACCGAAGAAACCACATCCGGACACATGAGGCTGGTTGGTGAGTTCAAGGATCGGATCGGGTTTCCCGTCATCGTGATCAATGACACTCCGCTCAAGGCGATAGCGGAAAATCAGCATGCGGTCGGGCAATCGGTGTACGAGTCGTTCTGTCGATTGACCAACCTCATGCCGCAGGGGAAGCGGTTCCTTGTCGTCGGCTACGGATGGTGCGGTCGTGGTGTTGCTCACTATGCACGTTCGAACGGCGCACACGTAAGCGTCGCCGAAGTGGACGAGATCAAGAGACTTGAGGCGGCACTCGATGGCTTCCGGGTCGGGTCGGTCCTTGAACTCATCGAGGATGCCGATGTGGTGATCACCGTCACAGGATCCGAGAAGGTCGTCGGGTCTGAGGCCCTTGCTGTCGCTCCGAGCGGTGTGCTCTTGGCCAATGCCGGTCACTTCCCGACAGAGATCGATGTCGCACATCTCATGTCGCTGACGAAGGAAGAGATCGGTCTCGGAGAGTCGATCACACGCCATGTTCTCAACGACGGCCGGACGATCGATCTGGTGACGGGTGGCCGCATGATGAATCTTGCAGGTCCGTACCCCAAAGGAAACTCGATCGAGTCGATGGATCTCGGCTTCGCTCTCCAGGCGAGATCCCTTGAGAGGGTGGCGCTCCACCACGCCGATCTTCCATCGGGAGCACAGTCCGTGCCTGATGACATCAACCGCAGCCTCGCTACAGCGTTCGTCGACGCAATGCAGGACTGGAGAGGCGCACGCGCAGCTTTCGTGGAGCGAGACACCAACGGCCTCTAAGGCGCCGGCTTGTCCTGGTGGAGGTCGGCGTATGAGATGTGGCTGATCGTGACGTCGTGCGGCTTCTTGTTCGGTATGAAGCGTGGTCCGCTCAGGAGCTTGTAGGTCCGGATCTGCACAACAGCGGGTGCGGAGTCGTCTTCGGGTAGCGCCATTATCTCGGCGTACTCGATGATCCGGCCGTCGTGCATATGGACGCTGGTGAGCCACCCGTTGGCCATCGCCATCGAGAGTTCAGCTTTGACTGTTTCGATGCTCATGGAACGACGATAGGTTGGTGACATGGCGGAACGTCACCACGGTGTATCACCGTACGAGAATCGATATGGGTTCGCTCGTGGTGTGCGGGTGGGCAGCAGGATCCTCGTCGCTGGCACGGCGCCTGTTCCCGAGCCTGACGATGAACTCGCATCCGGGCCGTACGCACAGATGTTGCGGTGTGGTGAGATAGCGCTCGAGTCCGTCGTCGCTCTCGGAGGCTCCGTGGACGACGTCGTGAGGACCCGCATGTTCATCACCGATGCGGCGGATTCCGATGAGGTCGGCCGAGCCCACAAGGAGTTGTTCGGAGCGTCAGAGCCTGCAGCGACGATGGTCGTCGTGGCTGCACTGCTCGATCCCGCGTGGCTTGTCGAGATCGAGGTCGAAGCGGTGCTGCGGTAGGAGCAACGCTTTCTCAGGCCGGAAATATGTTCGGTTGGGGAGGGCGCATTGAGCTAGCGCGCTGTTACTCTCCCGGTGGGCAATCGGCCGACCACTTACACGCGTAGGAAAGTACCTCGTGGAAGACACTCAGACAGTTGTAGATGATTACGGCACGCATGCCACCGACACGGGTTCGCCCGAGGTTCAGGTAGCGCTGCTGACTCAACGTATCAACCACCTCACCGAGCACCTGAAGACCCATAAAAAGGATCATCACGGCCGGCGGGGTTTGCTCATGATGGTCGGTAAGAGGCGGCGACTGCTCCGGTACCTCCAAGAACAAGATGTGGAGCGTTACCGGGCCCTGATTGCAAAATTGGGACTGCGTCGCTAGCGAACCTGACACGAAGGTGGCATCTGCCGCCCTCAGTCATATTCGCTTCGATGCACCGTCGGAGGACGTACCCCAGTTGACAGTGGTGGCCATTCGAACCACTTCTCGAATGCTCACCACTGCCAATTGGACGTTCCTCCCTAATCAAAGGAGAGACGCGTGGCAGAGACCACCGTTCGCGGGCGCGTAGGCGAAGTAGAAATTTCGTTCACCGCAGGTAAGCTCGCACAACTCGCAGATGGATCCGCAGTGGTCCGTATCGGCGATACAGAGGTCCTCGTGACCGCAACCGGAAGCCGACGTTTGAGAGACAACGTCGACTTCTTCCCCCTGACCGTTGACGTTGAAGAGCGCACGTACGCCGTGGGACGCATCCCCGGCTCGTTCTTCCGCCGTGAAGGCAGGGCAACCGAGAAGGCGACGCTCACTGCTCGCTTGATCGATAGGCCGCTCAGGCCGAACTTCAAGGACGGCTACCGCCACGACACTCATGTCGTTGCGACGATCCTTGCTGCAGACCTTGAGAACCCACATGACATCATGGCGCTCAACGGCGCATCGGCTGCCCTTTCGGTCAGCCCGATCCCGTTCGAGGGTCCGATCGGCGCAATCCGACTCGCACTCATCGATGGTGAATGGGTGGCGTTCCCGACGTACGAGCAAGGCGAAGAAGCCGTGTTCGAGATCATCGTTGCCGGAAAGCGAAATGCCGAAGGCAATATCGATATCGCTATGGTCGAAGCTGGTGCGTCTGAGGACGGCTACCGGATGGTCCAGAACGGCGCACAGCGTTCAGACGAAGCAACCGTGGCCGCAGGCCTTGAGGCTTCGAAGGAGTACATCTCGACGTTGATCGACCTTCAGCTCGAACTGGCTGAGAAGCTCGGTGAGCCTGAACCTGTCGAGTGGACGATCCAGTTGGACTACTCGGACGAGATGCACGCGAAGGTCGAAGAGCTCGCAAAGTCGAAGCTCGAAGATCTTGGCACCATCGTCAAGAAGCACGAGCGTCAAAACGCAGAGCGTGCCATCAGGGATGAGGTCATCGAGGCTCTTGAGCTCGACGATGACGATTCCAAGGGCCTGAAGGAAGCCAAGGCTGCGTTCAGCAGTGTCCAGAAGAACGTCATGCGCAGCCGCGTTGTGGCTGAGAAGGTTCGCATCGATGGACGTGGGCCGACCGACATCAGGCAGCTGACCGCAGAGGTCGGTGTTGTGCCAGGGATGCACGGTTCGGCGATCTTCCAGCGCGGTGAGACACAGGTTCTCAACATCACAACGCTCGGCATGCTCAAGATGGAGCAGATGCTCGACACGATCTCCCCTGAGGAGTCGAAGCGCTACATGCACCACTACAACATGCCTCCTTTCGCCACCGGCGAAGCAGGGTTCATGCGTGGTCCAAAGCGTCGCGAGATCGGCCACGGTGCGCTCGGTGAGAAAGCCCTTCTCCCGGTGATCCCACCGGCTGAGGACTTCCCGTACGCATACAGGCTCGTTTCTGAGGTTCTGATGTCGAACGGTTCATCCTCGATGGCTTCGGTCTGCGGATCGTCGCTCTCGCTGATGGACGCAGGCGTCCCGATCCACGCACCGGTTGCCGGTATCGCGATGGGTCTCATCTACCACGACGGAGAGTTCGTCACGCTGACGGACATCCTTGGCGTCGAGGACCACCTCGGCGACATGGACTTCAAGGTCGCTGGTACGCCAGACATGATCACCGCACTGCAGATGGACACGAAGATCGAAGGTCTTCCTGCCGACGTCCTCATCGCAGCGATGAACCAGGCACACGATGCCCGCATGTTCATCCTTGAGACGATGAAGGCGTGCCTTGCAGAGCCACGCTCCGAGCTTGCCGAGAAGGCACCGAAGATCGAAGCGGTCATGGTCCCGAAGGACAAGATCGGTGAGGTCATTGGCCCGAAGGGCAAGACCATCCGTGAGCTCGAAGAAGAAACCGGGGCCAAGATCGAGATCGACGACGACGGAACCGTCCGCGTTGGCGCTCCTGACACGGCTTCGCTGAACCTCGCCAAGGAGCGGATCCTTGCGATCGGCTTCCCACCCGAGGCGAAGGTTGGAGAGATCTACGACGGAGAGGTTGTGAACGTCACCAAGTTCGGTGCATTCGTGAACATCCTCCCCGGCCGTGACGGTCTTCTCCACATCTCCAAGATCGGTGGAGGCAAGCGCATCGACAGGGTCGAGGATGTCCTCAACCTTGGCGACGCTGTCAAAGTTGTTGTTCGTGAGATCGACGACCGTGGCAAGGTCAGCCTCGACATGGCAGACGCCCCCTCTGGTGACACCTCAGGTGGCGACAGCGATGGCGGCTCCGCCGCTCCTCGTGAGGAGCAGAAGCGGGACAATCGTGACGGCGGAAGCCGTAACGACCGTGGCGGACGCAGCAGCGGTCGTAGCAACGACCGCAACCGCGATCGCAGCAATGACCGCGACGACAAGCCCGCAGACAAGCCCGCAGACAAGCCGGGTCGCAAGGTCGTCTCGTTCGAGGAAGATTTCGAGTCAAGCAACTAGCTGACACAGAATCGACAGGAAGGGCCCCGGAGCGATCCGGGGCCCTTTTCTTGTAGGTATTACGAATACGAGAGATGTGGTACGTACTACAGGACAGCGGCTCTCGGAGGTCTGTGGTCTTCTTACGAAAGCGCTGCGTCCTTGAACTGGGCCGCCAGCGCTGCCGTGTCTTCGGACAGCAGCCTCTCGAGAAGGTCCCACATGATTCCTGAGATGTGGTGTTGGTGCGGGTTGCCAGGCGGCTGGGATGCCGCAATAGAGACGGAGACCCCCATGCGCGAAAGGGTCAGTGCGTACAGGTGTGTTGCTTCCAGCTCGGTGACCGAGGCGGTCTCCCTGTAGCCCGCGATCACGTCCATTGCGACAGCGATGGGGTCGTCCTGGACGAGCATCGCATAGGCACAGGCCACCGACAGTTCTCCGATCCGGATGGTCATCGCAACGTCCTCGAAGTCGATGACGCCGGTCACCTCGTCGCCTGAGAGAATGATGTTCCCTGCGTTGAGGTCGCTGTGGATCACTTGAAGCGGAAGATCGTCGAAGGGAACCGATCTCAGTTCGGAGAGGGCATGTTCGACGAGGGAACGTTGCCCCTTGTCCTTGACGTGGTTGCGGTAGTCCTCGATCGTTGGCAACGAGTATCCGGGATCCCAGAGAAAGAAGCTGCGATCGTAGTTCGGCTGGAGTGGTTCGAGCACATGGAGCATCTCAGCCGCTGTTCGTCCGACGGACATGGCAGCTGCCTCAGGCCGGCCGGCGTCGTCGGCCGTGACGCCATCGACCCACGTGAGGAGTCGTGCGACGCGATCGCCCGTGAGGTCCGCAAGAAGGTGCCCACTGCTCGTCGGAACCGAAGAGGGGGTATCGAATGTGGCAGTCCTCGCTGCCTCCATCGCTTCGTTTACGAACCGGAGCCTTCCAATGTTCGGATCTTCCAACGAGACCCTCAGCACGTACCGCGTCCCGTCGGCTGTGTCGATGCGTGTGTTGCTATCCGCATAGCCCGGAAGGGCGGTTGCCGTTCCTGAGACGCCGAAGTGGTCGCGCGCTATCTGGGCATGATCGAGCGGCGCTTGTGTTTCCTCAGACACGTGCATAACAGTACATGGCGATGCAGGAGAAGTAAGAAGGGCCCCGACCTCGTCGGAGCCCTTCGTCGTTCTACGTTGCTCAGCGTCAGTCCAGGACGAACGTGAGCTTCATGTCCACACGGAAGTGCTTGATTGTACCGTCCTCGTCCATCTCGACCTTGTGTTCGGAGATCCATGCACCACGGATTCCTTCGATCGACTGCTGGGCCTTGGAGATGCCTTTACGGATGGCATCTTCGAAGGACCCAGGGGAAGTAGACGTGATCTCTATCACCTTCGCTACTGACACGTGAGACGCTCCTTCGTTTGCTACGTCTGCCCCTGAGGCTACAGGTCTGGCGGGTCGTGCGTTCATGAGACGAGCGTCGTTTCGGCATGACAAGTTCCTCTCAGCCCGGGGTCACAGACCCTGAGTCCTGAAGTTCCCAGCGAAACATGGCTCGCCCTGACGCCTAGCTATTCGCGCCGCTGATAGCTATCCAGTGGCGCGAACCCTTCTTACGTCTCTTCGACGTCTAGCTCGATGTTGCGCACTTCGAGGTAGCCCTTGTAGCGTTTCCATCCGTCTGAACCAGTGATCAGGCGTATCGTGCCTGCCTCACTTCGAATGCTGAGGTCCCCATTGTCGTGGAGCACTGCCTCTCGTAAGGCTTCGTCGGGTGGTCCTTGTAAAGAACTCCCCGCGTTTTCCAGGATCTTGTCGTTGTTGTCAGTCATGGTGCCATGGTATATCGATCCGTCGCCATCTCGACTGACTGTGGAAGTGGCGATGTCGCTCGGGTTGCTCTCGGGAGTCAGATCGAGGATGGATCCGTGTTCGCATTTGCACCGGGACAGGTAGCCGGGCTCTCAGGGTTGCCGGAATCGTGACGGGATTCCGGCTCTGCAGCACGAGTCCTCGCAGCTATGCTTCCGGCGTTGGGGAGGTAGACGTGGACCCGATTCGTGGGGAAATTCAGACCGTTCGCATCCTTGCGCTCGAGCGTCGGGAGGCTGACCTCGTCTCCCGACTGGAGCAATGTATGCCTCCTGTCGACCAACATCGCGCCGATCTCGAGCGGGTCCGTTCGGAACTCAACGAGGCCAGAGCAACTCGTATGTAGCGGTCGTGTGCCCGCCTATGGTCTGACCATGCATGTTCTCCGAACCCCAGATGACGCCTTCAGCTCGATTCGTAACTATCCGTTCTCGCCTCACTATCTGGAGGTCGGCTCCGATGGCAACGGAGCCTTAAGAGTCCACTATGTGGACGAGGGTTCGGGCCCCGTCGTGATCCTGATGCATGGCGAGCCATCGTGGTCGTACCTCTATCGGAACGTGATACCACCCCTGGTAGAAGCAGGGTTTCGGGTGATCGCCCCGGATCTCATCGGTTTCGGCAAGTCGGACAAGCCTTCGGAAACGACTGACTACACATACGCACGACACGTGTCCTGGATGCAAGAGTGGCTTGACGCGGTGGATGTGAACGACATCACCCTGTTCGTCCAGGATTGGGGAGGGTTGATCGGACTTCGCCTGGTCGCTGCAGACCCCGACCGCTTCGTCGCGGTGGTGACCGCCAACACCGGACTTCCGACAGGCGACCAGCAGATGCCAGAGGCATTCCTGCACTGGAGGGACTTTGCGCGCAACGCGACGACATTTGATGTTGGCAGGGTCATCGACAACGGTACCGCCTCCGTACTTGGCAGCGAGACGGTCGCCGGGTACGACGCCCCGTTCCCCGATGACTCCTTCAAGGCCGGCGTGCGTATCTTCCCTGCGTTGGTGCCGGTGACACCGGATGATCCCGAAGCCGGTGCGCAGCGTATTGCGTGGCAGGAACTCATGCAGTGGCGTAAACCGGGGTTGACGGCGTTCAGTGATGTC
>CAXMSN010000002.1:0-5571 GCA_964196275.1 uncultured Kiloniellales bacterium
GCGTCGTCAGCTTCGCGTGGTACGAAGCCGAGGTACGTCGCCGCGGCGGTGAGTGTCGGGATTGCCGTGGGCAGCGTGACGGATTCGGCGTGGCTCTGGACGCTCAGAGAAACTGTGTCGTCGGACGGAGCCAGGAACGACACCGTATGTGATGTCGCCTCACGCCTGAGATCGCCGTCACGATAGATGGAGAACGGAGGAGCGGCCCCCTCGAGCATGCTTCTCCCGCCAGCGCCCACCTTCAAAGTGGACCGTAGCTCAGCGAGAGAGGATTGGTCAGGGACCACAGCGCTAGCGTTAATCGCCAGGGCCACGCTGATCGACTCGACACGGTCCAGTCGTTTTGCCGCCGACATGGCGAGGATGTTCGTCAAACCTGGGTAGTTACCCATCCCGACCCAGCAGATCGACCCCGCCTCTTTGGCCCGCTCTGCCAGAGCGATCGCTCCCTGCGTCTCGGTCGCTCCTTCGGCCATGTCCACGTACGCGATGCCGGTCGAGAGAGCCGATTCAAGTACGGGAATCATGGTCTCGCGATACGGGCCGGCTGTATTGACTACCAGCTCGATCGAATCGCGGGAGATCAGTTCGGCGATCGCGCGGCGATCAGTGACATCTGCGATAACTACGCCGTCGCGAGCGTGGACATCACTCGATTCGGACACACGATCGACCAGTGTCATCGACGAGATCGATGGCTCGGCGGTGAGGAGTCGCGCTACTGCACGACCCGATGCACCCGCCCCACCTGTGATCAGCACATTCACGAAGGAGACCCTAGACGATGGTCAGCGTGGCATTCGATGCATCCGCACACGGCGTTCATCCTTCGTCGTCTGCCAAGACTCCATCGGAGGGTGCGAGTTCTCCACCGCCGTCGTCGACGCGTCTTGCGATCGCAGCGATCACGATCATCGCTGCGAAGCCGATGACCACCATCACTACGGAGAGGCCCACGTCGGAATCTGGTACGCCGAGGTCGGTCGAGTCCACGCCGAGCGGCCACGGCCACAGGACGCGGAGCGACCCTGCCATCAAACCGACAAGTATCGCGATGACAACGTCGTGATGGTTGGTCAATGCCTTGTGCAGGACTCTTGAGAAGAGGGCGAGTCCAACGACGGCGCCAATCGAAAACACGACAAGTGAGGTGAAGTCCCTTGCGGTCACTGCGCCGAGAACCGCTCCGTACATGCCGAGCATCACGAGGATGAACGAACCTGAGATACCAGGAAGGATCATCGCACAGATAGCGATCGCTCCTGAGATGAAGAACGCCCAGACGGCTGGCTCCGCCAGCTGCGTGACACTCTCTTCGGTGGTGCCGGACCGCAAGCCGAGTGCTGCGAACACGACGACACCGGTACCAAGGGCGATCCATACGTGGTTTCGGATTGGCTCCCTGATCATGCGCCACGCGATCACGATCGATCCGGCTACGAGGCCGACGAACAACGAAGCCATCACGACGGGTTCGCTGTGGAGGAGGTCCTCGATGATGTGAGCGAGGAGGATGATCGCAAGGAGGATGCCCGCACCGAGGGGGAGTATGAACGCCCAATCGACGGTCTTGAACCATCGCTTGAACCCTGAGATGTCACCCTTGAGGGCGCTGCCGAGCGCGGATGAACCCGCGTTGACGGAGGCGATCAGCCGCTCGTAGATGCCGAGAACCAGGGCGATGGTGCCGCCGGACACGCCGGGAACGATGTCGGCTGCACCCATGGCGAAGCCGCGCACGACAGAGATGATGGTTCCGCGAATCATTGTGGCGAGTGTAGGTTCGGGTCTCGCATGAGATGAGGAGCGGCGTGCGGGCAGTGGTACAGCGGGTCAGAGAAGCTTCGGTTGAAGTCGATGGCGTCGTAGTCGGTTCGATCGACATCGGATTTCTCGTGCTTGTCGGCGCCGGTCCGAACGACACGGAGGCCGATGCGATCGCCGCGGCAAACAAGATCTCGGGTCTCCGCATCTTCAACGATGCCGCAGGGAAGATGAACTTGGGATTGAGTGATGTCGGCGGTTCGATGCTTGTGGTTTCGCAGTTCACGCTCGCTGGCGATGTACGCAAAGGGAGGCGACCGTCGTTCGTGAACGCAGCCCGTCCTGAGATCGCCGAGCCGCTGGTCTCAACCTTCTGCCACGCAGCAGCGGCTACTGGTATCCGGGTGGAGCAAGGCGTGTTCGGGGCGGACATGAAGGTGTCCCTCGTGAACGACGGTCCGGTGACACTGATCGTAGACACACGCGACGGCGCAGTGGTGTAGCGGCACTTGGGAAGTCAGCGGGGTCGGCTGAAATGGGGGAGCTAGCAAGCTGTAGTACGTCGTACGTATGGCGTAGTACGACCCCGGATCAGGGGAGACAACAGGCCACGTGGCCAACCAACACAGAACCTCCGAGTCGTACTACGTAATGCGTACTTCGGCTACGTCAACCGAACCTCTACCGACCTGTTCGCAACAGCCAACGAATTCCGAAGAGACGGCTTAGTGGTGCGTCGCGGATCAGTTCCGGGAGCCCTTTTGGTGCGTCCGTACCCATTCCGTGCCTGCTTCGCAGTGGTGACGGAAATCGCAGTATCCGCACGTGGATGACGGTGTGGCCTCGAACGGACCGTTGGCGCCGCGGTTGACGAGGCCCTTGATCTCCGTTCGTGCGGTGTCAAGCCATGAGTCATCGACCGTCTCCGTCACCTCTTCGAATGTAGACCCTCCGAAGTAGGCGAAAGAGACCGACAGCGACTCAGGTGTGTCCAGTGATACCGCACCTTCGGTAACAGCCACCGCGTACGCCTGTAGCTGCACCCTTCGTGCGGGGCTGTCGCTTCGACGGCCCGATTTGTAGTCGACGATTTCCCACGTGCCCACCTCGGGTTCATAGATCGCGTCGATCTTTCCGCGAACCGAACCCGTGCCCGCATGCACTTCGAAGGGGACCTCTGCGAACCTCGCCTTGACACCGCTGAACCTCGACGACTCGAAGACGTCCCATGGATCGACGATCTGTGCCCTGTCGTCCGGATCCTGACGCTCAGAATCAGAGGCGATGGCGTCATAGGCGTCAGGCGTCGGGTCATCCAACGCGATGATCCCGAGATTGTGCAACTCCACCTTTCGGTGGAACTCAGTGCCGCGCCGTGTCGACTTCGTGGGTCTCCTCGGCAGCTTGTCGTAATGGATCCACTTGAACTTGAGAGGGCATTCCGCAAGGGCTACGAGGTTCGTCACCGACGTGGAGAAAGGCTTCTCGTCAGGCTCCGCGCTCGGTGTCCCAAGGTCCGCTATCTCGAGGGCCATCTGCCCGACCCGAGCGTCGACAGCGTCTGCGTTCTCCGGGTAGGAGTCTGTCACGAAGTTCTCGTCGGCCATGGCGGCTCGTAACGCATGTGACACTCCATCGGTGAACAGTGGGTCCGGTTCAGCATCATCATGGTCGAAAGGGCGAATCTCCGGCTTGGTTCCCGGATCGGCACACCAGACGTCTGTGACCGATCCAACGACGTCGCGTGCCATCTGCAAGATGACCGACGGCTCTTTGGGCTTCGAAACACTGTCCTGCCATGCATGGCCAGACATCACGAGCCACCGCTTCGCTCGCGTCACTGCCACGTATGCAAGGCGAAATTCCTGGGCCGTGTTGCGCGCCTTGAGGCGCTCCCTTCGGTCAGGGCCGATGGCGTCGCGGATGTCACTCAAACTTGTTCGATCAAGCCTCAGCTCGTACGGAATGATCGTTGCATGGCTGTCCGGATCATCATACTTTCGGGTACCCATAGGGAAGTCGCCTTTCTGAAGTCCCGGAACCCACACGGAGTCCCACTCGAGTCCCTTCGCCCCGTGGATTGTGGTGAGCTCCACCGCGTCGGCGGAAGACCTCGCAGGTGGCGTGAGGGCATCATCGCGACCTGACTGATCGAGCGCATCGAGATAGCGGAGGAATCTACTCACCGATGGTCGCCCCTCAAGGGGCCGCCACGTTCGGGCGACATCCATGAACTTGCCGAGATTGAGACGTGCCGATGTCGACTGACCCGGTGGCAGTGCTGCAACCTCATCCCAGATGCCGATCGACGCGATGATGGCGTCGATCGATGCCGGCACCGTGTTGGCCTGTGCGTATCGCATGAGCCGCTCATGCGTCTCAGCGAACCGGAAGAGCAGTTCGGTCGTCGGCTGCGCGAGGCCATCAGTGGTGTCGCTGTCATGGATCGCGCCCATGATCGTCGGTGCGTTGAGACGCTTCGCATGTGTTCGGAGCGCATCGAGATCTGCAAGGCCCAGCCGGTATCGGCCTCCCATCAGGATCCTCAACAACGCCGTCTCAGCATCGGGATCAGCGATCACCCTGAGCCACGCAAGAACATCGGCGATCTCGGGTATCTCGAGCAGTGTCCCTGGGTCGTTCACCGACATCGGCACGTCCCGGGTGCGGAGCGCATCTATCAGTATCGGAATCCACGCTCGCTTGCGAACGAGGATCGCCATGTCGGACCACGAGTCGACTTCGGAGCGGCGTTCAACGATGTCCGCCGCGATCCATTGAGCTTCTTCAGCCTCGGTTCGGAACCACGAAGCGTGCAGATCGCCGTCACGCGCATCGGCACGGGCAGTGAGGGGTTCCGAGTCGTCGAGTGTTGGAAGTTGCAAACGGATCTCGTTCGCCAGATCGAGGATGATCCGATCGGATCTGCGATTCAGACTCAGCGGCAGGGTCTCCGTCGATTTCCCATCGGATCGGGGGAAGTGATCTGGAAACTCGGCGAAGTTGTCGAGGGACGCGCCACGCCATTCGTAGATGGTCTGGTCAGTGTCGCCGACCGCAGTGACGGAGGCACTCGGCCCGAAGATCGACGTCAGAAGCATGCGCTGTGCGGGGTCGGTGTCCTGATACTCGTCGAGAAGGACCACCTCGTATCGGGACGAAAGCTCTTCTGCGATATCCGGGTAGTCGCGGACGAGTTCAACGGCGTTGCGGATCAGATCCGAGAACTCCACGAGATGCAGAGCCTCCTTCTTCGACCGATACACAGCCACCGCGTCGAGGAGTTGCATGCGCAGCGGCCATGGGCCGTCTTCGTCTCCCCCTCCATCCGGTTCGGCATCGACGAGGTCTTGGGGATCAAGCAGATGACGGTCGAGGCCGTCGTTGAGATCAAGCATGTCCGATATCCGCTGGCCCATGGCTGTCAGGTCGAGGGTGCCCGGCGACTCACGTAGGACGATCTGCGTGAGCTCTGACCGATGGCCATCGTCGAGCAGCAGTGAAGACGGATCGTGACCGACCAATGAGCCGAACTCATCGAGGATCGAAGTGGCGAATCCGTGGTAGGTGGCAACTTCCACCTCTTCGCCGTCCGCCGTGGTGCCGACACGTTCGCGGAGACGGTTTCGGAGTTCATCGGCCGCCTTCACCGTGAACGTGACTCCCAGCGCCCGAGTGGGGGGAACACCGTCGAGAACGAACTGGCCGAGGCGTTCGACGATGGTTGTGGTCTTTCCCGTGCCTGCGCCCGCTGCGACGCGCAGGTGGTGCGGCGGATACGAGATGATCTTTCGCTGCTCGGCGGTC
>CAXMSN010000003.1:0-8559 GCA_964196275.1 uncultured Kiloniellales bacterium
AACAGTCGTTCGGATGCCATCGGCCACGCCGTCGCCGTCGACATCGATGGCTGCCACCTCGGCAGTGGAGTATCCGGACACGCTCGGCTCGCCCGATCCGTCTGTCTCTGAAATCTCTGAGTTAGTCTCGTCTGTTGGATCTGACATTGTGTCTCCTCTGGTTGAACGCAACACTACCCACACCTCTGGCACCACTTTGCAGCACAACGTGTGCCGATCAAGCGTCGCTCGGCGGATTGAATCGGTCGGATGAGGTGTTTTCTCTCCTCGCCATGATCAGGAACGGCAGCGCGAGCAATTGGACACCGCCGGTGATCAGATACGCGGCCGAATACCCCCAAACATCCGCGGCACGCCCGAGCAGCGGCTGTGTCACCACTCCGCCCGACGAACCCATGAGCGCGTCGAACGACAAGACCGTCGCACGTTCCTCCGATCTGATCAGGCCGTTCAGATAGGCCTGGCGTATCGGCAGCGCAGTGGCGAACATCATGCCCCAGATCACCAGGAGCCCGATGGCGACGTACAGATTCGACGTCGCTCCGATGAACACGAGAGTCACAGCACTCACGAACGTCGTGATCACGAGTGCCTGCGTCCGATACTTGAACACCTTCCCGGCCAAGGGAACGGCGAGACCGCCCACGATCTGTGCGCCAGCCACGATCGCAGCCGCGAGGCCGGCCACTCCGTATGCCCCAGGATCTCCATAGAGCTCAAGCAGATAGGGCTGCATGCCATAGAAGGCGAAGAACATGACGCCCATCGTGAACGGCGCGGCCAACATGAGCCATCGCACCGGACGAACTCGCCATCCGTGATCGATCGACGATCTCACGACGTTCCTCACCTCATCCATCGGGCCGGTCCCTCGGTTGGGAACGAACCCGAGATCACGCATCATGAAGACAGCAATGCCGAAAGTCGCAACGAGAAACACCGAACGGACGATGTAGGGAACGCCTAGATTCGTTGCTTGAGCGATGAACCCACCCGCGACAGATCCGACAAGCATCGATGCACCGGCAGCTATCTGCCCCTTCGCAAAGACCGCGTCAAGGGGTCCGTCGTAGCCTGTGTAGTCGAGCGCATCGACGAGCCATGCCTCGACCGCTCCGGTGAAGAAGGTGAAGCCGAGGCCGATCGTCATCGACGCTGCCGCCCACGCCCAGAACGGTGCACCTGAGCTCCACATGTAGAGGTAGAAGAGCGTCGAGACGAACAGCGTCGCAGTTCCGAGCAGGAACGAGAGCTTGCGCCCCTTGACGTCGGCCACCACACCGGTAGGTACTTCGAACAGCACAGAACCGAGAGTGAAGAAGGCGTTAGCGGCGAACGCCTGTGTGTTCGAAAGGCCGGCATCAAGAAGGAACAACGTGTTCACGCCCCAGATGAACGACGCAGACAGCATGGAGAATGTGGTGAGGGTCAGGTACGTTCGTTGGACTGAGGAACTGCTGGACACGATGACCCGTCGCTGAGTGACAGCAGACTAGAGAACCAGCTACAGACTCACCGCGACACGATGAGCGATCTTCTCATCCACGGTTCAGATTGCGTTCAGACTCCTCTCACGCTTGGGAGATACATTTGTCGAGACGGTTCAGACCGACCGTCCACCAACCAGGCGACCCTCCTCCCGGTCGCAGCCACAGTGTGCCGGCTCCTCTCCAGAGCCGGCACACCCGCGTAACGGTCCGTGTCAACCGATCGAGATCAGTGCCACCGCTGCGACCGCACACACGATCCCGACCCACTGAGATCGCGCCAGGTACTCCTTGAGAAAGATCGCAGCGAGTACAACCGTGACAGCAGGAAACAACGCGATCGCCATACCAACGAGGATGAGATCTGCACGCTGGCTTGCCGCCACGAAGAACCCCATGCCGAGCCCTGCGAGCCCACCGGCTAGAGCGGTCGGAAGCCACACGTGCCGCTCGATCGAGCGGGGTGCGCCAACCACCAGCATGGCAAGGGTGGCCACAACTGCTGACGCGAACCTTCCTGAAACCGCTGAGGTGAGGCCCGAGCCTTCGGACGTGCGCGAGTATGCCACCACCATCATCGCAAAGCCGACCCCTGAGACGACGCCGTGGGTGATCCCAGACAGAGAAAGGTGGCCTGCGCCGGGAACGTATCCGACAAGAACGACAGAGACGAGACCCACCACCAGACCGACAGCGACGACCGACTCTGGACGCTCACCGGCGATGATCCCGATCAGAATCGGCAGCATCGCAGCCACCGTGGACGCGATGGGTGCGACTATCCCGACGGCGCTGACCGAGAACCCTCGATAAAGCGCTACGACGCCGATCGCCGATCCAAGGCCGGCGACCAATCCGAGCGCCAGATCCTCCGTGGTTGGCGTACCGCCGTAGGCCAGTGCCACAACCAAGATGACGGGAAATCCGACCCACTGGGACCACGCTGCGACGCTGAACGGGCTCGCTTTCTTGGATGCAATCCCGCCGAAGAAGTCTGCGCTTCCAACGAGACCGATCGCCATCAAAACCATGAATAGGACGTCAGCGGACATGGTGCAGCCTCCCACATGCCACAGCACAACGCACCGACCGAGGGACAGGCGACTCGGTAGCCTCACACCCCATGACCCAGTTCCTCGCTCTTCTTTCGGCCGCCCTCTTCGGTGTCGCCGACTTCGCAGGCGGGCTGGCAACCAAGCGGATTTCCGCGTGGACCGTCGCTGGTTGGTCTCAGCTGCTCGGCATTCCGATCTTGATCCTCGGCCTCATGGTCATCCCGAGCCCAGAGGTAACGAAAGCCGATCTCGCATGGGGAGCCGTCGGTGGTGTGTTCGGGATCCTCGGCGTGGCCGTGATGTACAAGGCGCTCGCCGCTGGGACGATGTCCGTGATAGCACCGATCATCGGTGTCGGAGCGGCGATGATCCCCGTGATCTGGGCGGTGGTCACCGGTGAATCCATCGACGCCGTCCAATGGGCTGGCATCGCTCTCGCCGGGGTGGCGGTGACGCTGATCGCATCGCAGAGCGGAGCGGGAAGGTTGAGCACGAAACTCGCGCTCCAGGCCTTCGGTGCTGCCGTGGCATTCGCCATCTTCTTCATCGCTCTGGGCCAGACGAGTGAAGCCGCAGGCCTCTGGCCACTCGCCGCTGCACGGCTGTTCACTCTGCCTCTTGCGTTCGCCGTCATCGTGGCCACGCGAGCTCCAGTCGCACCCGGCCGGGCACTGATCCCGCTGGTCGCGACCATCGCCGTGTTCGACATGACAGCGAACATGGCGATCGTGCTGGCACTTCAACGGGGCCCAATCGGCATCAATGCCGTCCTGGGAAGCCTCTACCCGGCGTTCACCGTGGTCGCAGCCGTCATCGTTCTCAAGGAACGGCCAACCGGCAGACAGATACTGGGCCTCTCGCTCGCACTCGTTGCGGTGCTTGCACTGGCTCTCTAGGTTTCGCCGAGATCCGATGACGGAAGACTGAACCCAACACAGCCACCTGGTCCCGGCTCAGCCCAGATGCTCCCGCCAAGCGACTCGATCAAACCCTTGGCGATCGCAAGTCCCAGACCGGCACCGCCAGTGTTGCGCGACCGGGCCCCGTCAAATCTTGAGAATGACTCGAACGCAGTCGGGATGAATGACTCGTCGAACCCCTCGCCCATGTCCCGAACCACGATCCGAGCCTCCGACTCCGCCGACACATCAACGGTTACCGTCGAGTCTTGCGGCGCATGGAGGATCGCGTTGTCGACGATGTTCCGAAGCGCCCTACCAACGGCCTCGGCGGATGTGTTGAGCACCACCCGATCTGAGGCCACGAGCGAAAGCTCGACCTGCCTGCTGTCGGCGGCTGGGCGAAGCACCTCAAGGGTTTCGTCGACGACCTCCGTCAGATCGGTACGTGCCACAGGCAGCGACACGTCGCCTGCCTGGATGCGTGAGAGCAGGAACAGATCATCGACCAAAGACCCAAGAATTTCGACATCTGCCTGCACCGATGCGAGATAGCGGTCCGGGTCCTCGACGACTCCGTCAAGAAGCGCCTCCACAGCCACCTGCATCGACGCAAGCGGGGTCCTGAGATCGTGTGACACCGCGGCGAAGAATTCGCGCCGCCTCCGATCTTCGGTGTCTCTCGTCTCTCTCATCACCTGAAGCTCGGCCGTCATGTCGTCCAACTCCATTGCCAGAACGCCGATCTCATCCGATCGGTCAACACCCGTTCGGACGGTGAGATCGCCACCAGCGACGTCCCTCGCCGTATTGGCCATGCGTTCGAGATCGCTGGTGAGACTCCGACTCGCAGACAGCGCGAAGGCAACAGCAGCCAACAGTCCAAACCCGAGGACGACGAGGACCAATGTCAGGTCGTGGTTGGAGAAGAACATGCGGTTGGCCGCGATCGTGATGCCGAGAGCTACCACGAACAGCGAAACCAAGCTCAGAGCGAACAGGGTTATCACAAGGCGACTGGATCTCCGGGCAAGTGTGGGAAGGAGGGCTGCCGCGAGTCCGCTCACTGCAGCCATCACGATGAAGATCCCTGCGAGTTCGGCGCGGTCGACGCTGGATGGCTGCATGGTCACTTCGAACAAGGCGAGGCCAACGAGCACAGCAGCCACCAGGGAGAGCAGGATTCTCATGCTTCGAACCGATATCCACGGCCCCACACGGTTGTGATGCGCTCCGGCTCATCGGGGTCAATCTCGATCTTCTGCCGGAGACGACGAATGTGCACTGTCACGGTCGACGGGTCCTGCCACTCTGCACTCGATCCCCACACCCTCTCAAGGAGATCGGCTCGACTGAATACCTCCCTCGGGGACGAGGCAAGGCAAACGAGGAGGTCGAATTCGAGCGGAGGCATCGAGACGGCGGTTCCGTCCACGATCACCTCTCGGGCTTGGCGATCTATCACGAGACCCTCCGTCTCGATCGGAGGCAGCGACTCGACGGTCGGCCCAGCGGTGCGACGGAGTACAGCATGGACCCTCGCCGCCACCTCTCGGGGGCTGAACGGTTTCACGACGTAGTCATCGGCTCCGAGTTCAAGCCCGCGCAGGCGATCCTCTTCGGACACCCTTGCGGTCAAAAGGATCACAGGGACATCCGTGTGCTCCCTGAGCTGCTCGAGCACGGCATACCCGTCAAGCTTGGGGAGCATGACATCGAGCACGATGAGGTCCGGGGAGTGGGCCTCAGCCTGTCTCAGGGCTGATTCGCCGTCGGATGCATCGCAGGTGGTGAACCCCTCACGAGCCAGATACGTCCGTACGACCTCGCGCACCATGGGCTCATCATCGACAACCAGAATCGTCCGCCCCGTCCCATCTCGCATGGCAGCAGGATAGAGGGGACGGACCACGGACCACGGACCAGCATTGCTTCGTCCCCCTTTCAAGGGGGACGGGAGAGCGAAGCGAGCCAGGGGGATGTTGCAGGTCGGACTTCGGACTTCGTCGCTGCTATATCGTTTCCCGATGAAACGTCTTGGCCTGCTCGCTCTCCTTCTCGCCATCGTTGCAGCCGCATGCCAGTCAACTCCTCAGTCCGATGCGATGCTCGTCGTTGTCGATGGCGAGGGGTCGGTTGCTGTGATCCATGCTGACGGGTCTGTCGTGGCTGAGGTTCCAGCGACCGCAGCCCAGCGGCACTTCCAGCCGATCTGGAGTGGTGACAGCGCGATCGTGTATGCGACGACTGAGCCCCAAGCACACCGGCTGTCGACGATCGATCTCGAAGGCGTCGAGCAGCGGTCCGTCGGATATCCCGCACCCGTCTTTTTTGCGCTTCCATCGCCGGACGGGACGCAGGTTGCGACGCTCAGGGGTTCCAATGATGGTTCACCCATCGTGGCAGAGTTGTGGTCAGAGGCCAGTGGGGTCCGGAGGATCGGAAACGAGGCACCGTTCTATCTCGCATGGAGCCCAGATGGCGGAACACTCGCCGCACACATCGGGGTTTCGAGGCTTGAGACCCTTGTGCCGAATTCCGCCGTCATCGAGGACGCCACTGGGCTCTACCAGGCTCCGTACTGGTCACCGAACGGAATCGTCGGGCTCCGAAGCGTTCGAAGCGACCAGCGGATCTCGGTGTGGCAGGGAGGCGAGCCACGGGACGTCGCCATGGTGCAAGGCCCTGTCCGATTCGTGGGCTCGGACGATGCGATCGCCATTTCGACTGCTCCGGCAACTGCGATCGGCGAGCAAGCGCTTGCCCAGGCCCTCCCGCGGGTCCCTGCGGGGCAGATCAGCATTCTGGACCTCGCGACCGGCGCCATGGTTGAAGTGAGCCGGACGCAGACACCCATCTTTCAGTGGGACAGAAGTGGGGAGAAGTTGCTGTTCGCAACGATCACGGAAGACTCTTCCCCTCAGCTGCAGTGGCACGTTTGGGATGACGGCGAAATCGATGACTACGCAGCGTTCACACCAGAAGCGTCGTGGATTACGGAGTTCGCTCCGTTCTTCGACCAGTACGCAGCCACAACGTTCCTGTGGTCACCTTCGGGAGAGGCTTTCGCATACCCCGCCGTCGTCGACGGGCTGCCCCACGTGATGATCCAACAGCTCGGCGACAGCGATCCTGTCGAGGTGACAAGAGGATCGTGGGTGAGCTGGTCTCCCTAGCGAACGATCGGAATGACAGCTTTCGAGATCATCAGCCAGGATTGGTCGTCGGCGTACTCGATGTCGTGATGCTCGCGGAGGTGGTGTTTCGCAAGCTCATGAAGTTCTTCCTCGGTCACCGCCCCAAACTTGTGCTCGCAGCCCGGAATCAACTTGTCACAGACGTACTCGAACATGGCGCTCCCTTCTCCCCATGATCACACCCTACGCATGGACCTCGTTGCACGCGGGGCGCGAGCAGTCTCGGCGAGGAGGAACGGGCATAGAATCGGGTCAGGAGGATCGATGACGACGTACTGGCAGCATCTCGCAGACGAAGCGGAGGAGATCCGCGGCGCAGGCCTCTTCAAGTCCGAACGGGTGATCGCGTCACAACAGGACGCCGTCATCACCCTCGAGGACGGGTCGGAAGTGATCAACTTCTGTGCCAACAACTACCTTGGACTCGCCAACGATCCCGCTCTCGTAGCCGCTGCCACCGCTGCACTCGAAGACTACGGATATGGCATGGCATCGGTTCGGTTCATCTGTGGAACCCAGACCGTTCACAAGGAACTGGAACAGCAGATCAGCGCGTTCCTCGCGAAGAGCGACACGATCTTGTACTCGTCGTGCTGGGATGCCAACGGTGGACTCTTCGAGACCGTGCTCGGACCGGAGGACGCGATCATCTCCGACTCCCTCAACCACGCCTCGATCATCGACGGAGTTCGACTTTGCAAGGCCTCAAGGTATAGGTACGCGAACAACGACATGCAGGACCTGGCGAGACAGCTTGAAGCCGCATCCGACGCTCGCTTCAAGATGATCGCAACCGACGGTGTGTTCTCCATGGATGGCATCATCGCCAATCTCCCTGCGATCTGTGACCTCGCTGATGAACACGACGCTGTTGTCATGGTCGATGACTCCCACGCCGTCGGGTTCATCGGTCCCGACGGCGGGGGAACACCCGACTACTGGGGCGTGTCGGACAGGGTCGACATCGTCACCGGCACCCTTGGCAAGGCGCTTGGCGGCGCAAGCGGTGGCTATACGTCCGGACCCCCGGAGCTCATCGCGATGCTGAGGCAGCGATCACGCCCGTATCTCTTCTCGAACAGCCTGGCCCCCGTGATCACCGCTACCACCCTCACGACGCTTGACATCCTGCGGGAGTCCTCCGACCTTCGCACGAAGCTCACGAAAAACGCAGCGAGATTCCGTGCAGGGATGGAGCAAGCCGGCTTCGACCTGATCGGCGCCGATCATCCCATCATCCCCGTAATGCTCGGCGACGCCCGCCTCGCATCCGAGATGGCGGACCGCCTGCTCGACAAGGGCGTGTACGTGGTCGGTTTCTCCTTCCCGGTCGTCCCGAAAGGTGAGGCCCGGATACGAACGCAGATGTCCGCGGCTCACACCGACGAGCACGTGGACACTGCCATCGAAGCGTTCGTCAGCGTCGGCAGAGACCTTGGTGTGGTGACGTGATGAAAGCACTCGTCAAAGCGAAGGCCGAGCCCGGCATCTGGCTCGAGGACGTCCCTGAGCCAGACGTCGGCCCCAACGACGTCCTCATCCGGGTCCAGAAGACATCGATCTGTGGGACCGATCTCCACATCGTCGAATGGGACGAGTGGGCATCCACCACCATCCCCGTCCCGATGGTCGTTGGACATGAGTACATGGGCGTCGTGGCAGCCATCGGATCCGAGGTCGAGGGCATCGGCATCGGGCAGCGCGTCTCGGGAGAAGGCCACATCGTGTGCGGTCGATGCCGGAACTGCCAGGCAGGCCGAAGGCATCTCTGCATCCGGACCCAGGGTGTCGGTGTGAACCGACCGGGAGCGTTCGCTGAGTACGTCTCGATTCCCGGCTCGAACGTGCAGCCGATTCCCGATGACATCAGCGATGACATCGGAACGATCCTCGACCCGCTCGGTAACGCTGTCCACACAGC
>CAXMSN010000004.1:0-46783 GCA_964196275.1 uncultured Kiloniellales bacterium
GACTAGGTAGAAACCGTACGCTTCCATGTGACACCCCCAGGTGTTAGTTCGTGTAGCCAACGTATCGGGCCGCTTCGATGGCGACTATCGGGGAACACCCCTAGGTCAAGCGTTGATCGAAACGGAAGCGCATATGCGGCATGTGTGCGGTTCGTCTGGTGCGCATGGACGCTGCGGGGCGGAAGCCGTCTTGGAATACGCGGCACCGCCGTCGGTTGGTGCATGTATGAGCCACTCTGAACTTCTTGCATACCGCACGCAACGGGACGACTTCTTTAGACATGCCCACGAATCGCCGGTGCCGCACGAGGACCGTGCGAGTTTCCCCGGCCTGGCCTTCTTCGACTCCGACCCGAATCTCGTCTTCGCTGTGGCGCTTGACCGTGTGGAACCAACCGAGGTGACCATCGCCACGACCACTGGCGATGAGCGGACCTACATGCGCGTCGCGACCGCGACGGTGAAGATCGAGGGGGAGGAGACAACCGTCGCTCTGTACTCGACAGGCCATGACAGCTTGTTCCTCCCGTTCCGCGATGCGACCTCAGGGAATGAGAGTTACGGGGCCGCCCGCTACCTCGACATCCAACCCGAGGGCGATGGGAACGTAACGATCGACTTCAACTACGCCTACGCCCCGTTCTGCGCATACAGCGACATCTACTCGTGTGCCTTGCCCCCTGCGGAGAACTGGCTCACCGTGCCGGTCCGAGCCGGTGAGCGGCTGGCAACGTCCGGATCCTGATTGCTTGACTTCCTGCTCCCGTCGACCGACGGAGGCGTCGCCGTTCAACTGGCGATTTGGTTCGTCCTGAGCGTGACCGCGATCTGGTTCACACGACGCAACAAGGATTTCAGGCTTCTTGCGATCGGCCTATCGACCCTCACATTCGGCCTATTGGCCGTACGCGCCATCCACTAACGCTTCGTCCTCCTTTCAAGGGGGACGGCAGAGCAGCGCCAGTTGCGATGCAGGGGGATGATGCAGGAGCAGCGCCTTTGCGCTCACCAACACCCTGCTGACTCGCAGGCTCGCCCGTCCTCCCTCAAAGGGAGGACAGAACAGAGATCAGCTTGCGTACTTGGTACGGCCTGAGTAGCCGCCGCTGGAGTAGGAACCGATGTCGAAGAGGAGGCCGATACCTATCCAGATCCAGTCGAATCCGGTTACACCACCAGAGAACGTCAGCACGTACATGATCGTCGTCCACGGCAGGAAGAGGAAGCCGACGAAGGCGACGAAGAAGTTATCGAACGCCTTGTCCCATCTGGCCGTGTCAACCAGCCACCAGATCAGAATTCCGAATCGTGGGCCGATCAGGGCCGCAACGGCAGCAAAACAACACATTTCTCGAACTCCCTCCTATTTCTGCTGTGACTGTACCACCGGTCATGCCGGCTCTGTCGTGAACACTCACCGGTAATCTGACGCCGTGTTCGACTTCGTAAACGCACCACTGCCGATCCGTGGCGACATCCCTGCAACCCTTCGCAACGAGTGGGGCCATCTGGCAGCACCAGGTGCGACACTTTCGTCACGCGAGCGAATCGCTGTCGCCGCTGTGTCACGCTCATCTGTCGACGGTGGCGGAGTTCCGGCATCGGGGCTCGATCCGTCGATTGACGATCTCGCCACCACCCTGATGGCGGACCCCGGCGCCGTCGACGAAGCCCTCGTCCGCTCAACAGCTGCCGCCGTTGGTGACCCGACGACGGTGGAGGTGATCGGGATCGTGTCGCGACTCTCTGCAGTCGACGGGTTCCACATGGCTCTTGCCGTGCCCATTGAGGCGCTGCCCGATCCGGTCGAGGGTGACCCCACAAGGGACATAACGCCGGACCTGAAGCGACGACGCACGCACGTTCCCATGCCTCCTGGACCGATTCCTGTATCGCTCGACCTCGCGCCCTCTGAGGGAATCGCAATGGAGGACCTTGCGGGTCCCCTGTACATGACGTACTCAGACATGGCAC
Organism: uncultured Kiloniellales bacterium; assembly: GCA_964196275.1. GTDB lineage: Bacteria > Actinomycetota > Acidimicrobiia > Spongiisociales > UBA5794 > UBA5794. Next base: position 1,975 of record CAXMSN010000004.1, read on the forward strand.
ACGACGACTTTGCACGCAGTCCGGGTCTGAACCGCTCACAGATGGAACTGATCTCATCGAGAACGTCACACAGGAATGGCTGTTTCTACTGAACGATGAGCCACGTGCGGATGCTCCGTGGGAGCTCCATCGCCTTCGGTTATGAACTCGACATCCGGGCAATCGCCGACGACCGTTTCCACAGCGGTGTGCCAGGTGGCGATGTGATCCTGCCGTTCGTTGATGCCGTAATGACCGGGACCGCATCAGACCAGCGGTTGGCCCGAAACGCCATCGTCGATGCCCTCGGCCCCGAGTCTCTTGTTGACGCCGCCGGGGTCTTTGCGAACTTCCAGATGATGAACCGGGTGGCAGAGGGAACGGGAATCCCCGTTCCGGGTGCAGCCATCGAACGTGAATCGGAGATGGTTGAAGCGCTCGGCCTCAACAGCTTCTACAAGCACTGAGTCCACCATCCCAATGGAAAGCGGGCGCCACCGAAAGTGGTGACGCCCGCCGCTGCAGCGATCAGACGACGGTCACTCGTGCGTGCTCCAGTTCCTTCACGGGCTGGGGACTGTCCGTCGATACCAACACCAAGAGGCTCGGGAGAACGAGCAGCGCCACTGCAAGGGACAGCACGATCATCACGGCCGTGAGAACTCCGAACGTGGCGAAGATGGGCGTGGGAGCCATCGCCATCACTGTGAATCCGAGCACCGACGTGACGGCTGACAGAACCAGTGCCCCTCCCGTGCCAGCACCCGTTCGCCTCACGGCGTCGAGCCGTGAGCCATCCACACCCAGTTCCTCGCGGTACCTCGCTGTGAAGTGCGTCGAAAAGTCGATGCCCACGCCGACTGCGATTGCCGCGATCGTCGCTGTCACCACATTGACCGTGTACCCGAACGTCGCCATGAAGGCGTACACGCCGGTAACGACCAGCCCGATCGGAAGAACGGCAACAAGCGCATATCGAATCGATCGGAGCATCACGCTCGCAAGCATGAATGTCAGTAGTGCAGCGAGTGGAAGGGACACGAGCATCGAACGGGTGAACGACTCCATACTGACGAATTGGGCAATGACCTCGCCAGACACGAGGGCAGTGACACCATCCGAAGATGCTTCGTAGTCAACCGCCGCTGCCTCCATCGCCTCACGGACCGGAACAATCACCGCTCCATCCGTGAAACTTCCGACCTGGATGCGCACCGCTGTCGCATAGCCAGCATCCGTCTCCGCGATGATGGACCGCACGTCGTCGACCGACACCGCAACGTCTCCGTTCGGACTCGGGACACCATTCGCCTCTACGTACCGGTAGATCGCGGCCACGCCAGCAGCGCTGTCGGGAAGTGAGTCACGATCGGCATCTTCGAGCGACGGACCATCAGCTTCGATGGCCTCTACAGCTACGGGCGCAGCCATGACCATTCGTACAACGTCCCCGGCGTGCAAGCCAACGATCAGTTCGCCGCCTGCCTTCGTACCGAATTCGGCATCGGAAGCAGCGAGGTCGGCGACCAAGTCATCAATGCCAGCCAGGTTCGCAGGATCGGTGAGGTCACCCTCGATGAACACCAGTGATGAGCCCTCACCGCTGGATGGGAAGTGCTCAGAGACCCGTTCGATTGATTGAGCGAAATCGGTCTGTGAGGAAAGGAAGTCCTCGATCTTGAAACCCGACTCCACATCCGACGCCTTTGCAACACCGAGAACGGAGACGAGGATGATGACCGGGATGGTGATCACCTTCCACTTCGCAAGCGTCGACACCATCGACCCGACAGGAGCCAGGCCATGCGCTGCACCCGTGTGACCCGAAACCAGTTGCTTCCCCCGGGCTTCCGCACGACGATTTCGTCGTCTGGTCAGACCGGCTGTTATCAGGATGAACACAATCGAGAAGATCAGGAAAGCGAAGACGCCCGCGGTGGGCATCACAGCACCAAGTGCCACAGAGAGGCCTCCCACGATGGCCATCGCGACCGTACCAATCGCATACATGGGCTTCGAGAAACGCTTGACAGGGTCGGGACCCACGAACGATTCGAGCCCGACGGTGATCCTCGGAGCTAGTTGGCCAAGCAGGAGATACGCCCACGCAAGAGCGATCGCCGCACCGATACCGAACTGGATGATCGATTCCGTCCCGGATGCTGCATTCGCAAGGAAGGCAGCGACTGATGAAGAGACCGCAAGGAACATCGCCGTGAACACCGCTGTCAGTCCGGCGGGGTACGCCTTCTTTACTCCCATCCCATGTTCGACCTGCATCTCACGGACGCGGCCGACGCCGTGGATGTAGAAGTCGACACCGAAACTGATCATCGCTATCGGAACGATGAAGGCAAGCAGAAGTGAGCCCATCTTCAGTCCGATGAGGGCGGCAGTTCCGTAGTAGGCGAGCGCGGTGGCCGACAACCCGGCAGCGACTATCGCCGCAGACCAGAAGGACCGGTGAACCACCGCGACGAGAAGGACGATCAGACCGACGGCGAGAAAGATGAAGGGTGCAGACTGCGTGGCGGCTTCTTCGAACGTCGTGTCTCCATCGATAGCAACGCCTATGGAATCGGTGTGCACCGCGCCAATTCGGAATTCAGCCTGTACCTCGCGGAGCCACAGTTCACTCTCCGCGTAGCTGTCGAACGAACCTCCATCGAAGACGACTTGGGTAATGAACGCCGGAGATTCGAACCTGATTACTCCCGCCTCATCAACGAACGAGTCGGCCTGCTCCGACAGGGTGAACTGGATGTACTCGACCTCGGAACCTGCACGAAGCGTTGAAGTGATCGCATCGACGATCTGTACATCCGTTGAGCCTTCGATGCCGCGTTCGAGTTGAGAATCAACGACATCGGCGATGGACATGACACCGGGAACCGTCGCACCAGCATCGCGGTCGAAACGCTCGACGAGGTGTGACGCGTGGACGGCATCAGATCTCACTCGGGTGGATGCCGCATGCCACTCCCTCATCACGTCGGCTGTAAGGACGTTCGAACCATCGTTCGTAGCCTCGACCAGGAACGACGCTGAAGAGATCGTCGATTCGCCGCTGAGCGCGACATCTGAACGTTCCATTGTGTCGAACACCTGTCCCGCAGGATCGAAGTTCGGCTCGCTTGTGTCCGCTATCACCGGCCCGACAAGGCCGAGTGCCACAACCAGCAGCATCGCGCCGATCGTGACGATGCCGATCCGCCGACTCACCAGATCGAACAATCTGTATGTTCGCTTCTTCTCCATGATCTTCTCCTCCAGAGGCGGACCTCGTACATCGAGATCTCTGATTTCCTGTGGCAAGAGTGCTGGAATCACGCAGTCGTTCCTATCGGGTATGAACCCACACCAACCCTGAGACCCTGAGGCCGGGGTCAGGGAATCACCGATAACCAACGGATCCGGATTGCATCGCGTCCCGAGACCAACTACAACGGTGTCAGCGCCACATACGCAAGCGAGAGGTGGGCCCACAAAGTGTCGGATTCAGGTATCGAGAACCTCCTACATGAAGACAGGCTCTTCCCACCCGCTCAGTCCTTTGCGGACAGCGCCAATGCCACGAGCGACCTCTTCGACGAGGCAGAGGACGACTTCGAGAGCTACTGGATGCGCCAGGCCACCGAACGCCTGACATGGTTCACGGAACCGACAGAGGGTCTCGACGATTCGAATGCCCCGTTCTTCACGTGGTTCGCCGACGGTGAACTCAACATCTCGTACAACTGCCTGGATCGTCATCTCGCATCGGGCGGAGACAAGGTCGCGTATCACTGGGTCGGGGAGCCGGGGGACACGCGGACGATCACCTACCAGGAGTTGTCAGATGAGGTCAACCGTTTCGCGAACGGGTTGCGGGAACTCGGTGTCGAGAAGGGCGACCGCGTTGCGATCTACATGGGCATGGTTCCCGAACTGGCGATCGCGATGTTGGCGTGTTCCCGTATCGGGGCTCCTCACTCTGTGATTTTCGGTGGCTTTTCCGCCGATGCCATCGTTGACAGAGTTGTCGATGGCGATGCGAAACTCCTCATCACGTGCGACGGGGCGTGGCGCCGCGGTGGGATCGTCCCACTCAAGGACAACTGCGATGCTGCGATGGAGCGCACGCCGTCGATAGAGCATTGCATCGTCGTTAACAGGACGGATCACGGCGTTTCGATGACCGAAGGCAGGGACTTCTGGTGGCACGACCTCACCGCTGACCAGTCAACGACCTGCGATCCGGAGGTCATGAACGCTGAGGACCTTCTGTACATCCTCTACACGTCTGGCACCACCGCAAAGCCGAAGGGCATCATGCACACGACCGGCGGATACCTGACCGGAGCCGCAACGACGCACTCCCTGATATTCGACATCAAGCCTGACGATGACGTCTACTGGTGTGCCGCAGACATCGGCTGGGTCACCGGGCACACCTACATCGTCTACGGCCCGCTTGCCAATCACACGACATCCGTGATGTACGAGGGAACGCCGGACTTTCCTGACAAGGACCGCCTGTGGTCGATCATCGACAAGTACAACGTGACGATCTTCTACACGGCCCCGACTGCCATCCGTGCGTTCATGAAGTGGGGAGCGAACTATCCCGACGGCCACGATCTGTCCTCGCTGCGGCTCCTGGGAACCGTCGGGGAACCGATCAACCCGGCTGCGTGGATCTGGTACCACGAGAACATCGGGGCTGAGCGATGCCCGATCGTCGATACGTGGTGGCAGACAGAGACGGGTGGCATCATGATCAGCCCTCTCCCTGGCGTGACCTCGACAAAACCCGGATCGGCAACCAAGGCCATCCCTGGTATCACAGCAGACGTCGTGGATCAGGACGGGAACTCCGTCGGCCTAGGAAACGGAGGGTTCCTCACGATCACCAAACCATGGCCCTCGATGCTGCGGTCCATCTACGGGGACGACAAACGCTACGTCGATACCTATTGGACACGGTTCCCCGGCAGTTACTTCCCAGGGGACGGTGCGAAGATCGACGAGGACGGCTATCTCTGGGTGCTCGGCCGCGTCGATGATGTCATGAACGTATCTGGCCACCGCATCTCAACAATGGAGGTCGAGTCTGCGCTCGTGTCTCACCCTGCTGTTGCGGAAGCAGCGGTTGTTGGAGCAACGGACGACCTGACAGGCCAAGCCATCGCGGCCTTCGTGACCCTGCGCGGCTCGTTCACGGAGTCGGATGAACTGCTTGAGGAACTGAGATCCCACGTTGCAGAGAAGATCGGAGGGATCGCGAAGCCGAGGACGATCGTCTTCACGCCGGACCTCCCCAAGACACGGTCAGGCAAGATCATGCGAAGGCTCCTGCGCGACATCTCGGACAACAAGACGCTCGGTGACGTGACCACACTCGCGAACGCCGACATCGTTGAGGCGATCGCAAAACAGGCACAGGCCGCATCGAGCGATGACAGATAGCGATACGGCCTATACGCGAGCCAGATAACGATCGACCGCGACCGCTGCTGACTTGCCAGACCCGACGCAGGCCGTCATGCCGCCACCGCCGACCCATGCACCGGCCAGAAACAGATTCGGTACGGGCGTCTTGGACCTCCGGCGATTCATCTGATTCATGACCGTCTGTTCCCGACCGTATATCGACCCGCCGGGCTGCATCGCATAGCGAACATTCGTAAGGGGAGTGGCGACCTCCTGCACAATGATCGCATCCCGCAGGCCTGGAATCAGTTCCGCGAGACGACCGATGAGGATGTCACCTGCTGCCTCCTTAATGCGGGCGTAGTCATCGTTGGTCGAGTACCCGTCCAACTCGCCGTGCGTGCCCCAGATGTCCTCGTAGTCCCAAGGAGCCAGAGACGTGAGCGAGAGGACCGATCCGCCCTTGGGGGCACAACCAGGATCGGCGATCGTGTAATTGGACACGATCATCCCCGCGTGGGCGAAGTCGCCGCGCATGATCGCCTCGTACTCAGACTCGATGTCATACGAGGGCATGTCGAAGTACTCGTGATGGTTCCATCCTTCGGCAGCAACGTCCCTATCGAGTCCGAGGTACACGACGAGGTTCGAGAGAGCCGGCTGCTCACCACCCGCTTCGGTAGAGAACGATTCATCGACGGACCCCTCCGGCAACATGCCGATCGTCAGCTCTGGGCTCGCATTCGACACGACAGCCTTGGCGTGTACGACGAGACCCTTGTGCGTCGTGACCGTGACAGCCGTGGGACCGGTGGGTTCTATGGAGATCACATCGTTGCGGTAGTGGATCTCGCCTCCACGGTCGATGATCTTGCGTGCGAAAGCCTTCGTCATCGCTCCCGATCCTCCGGCCGGGTACCAAGCGCCTGACGAGTGATATGTCAGAAGGGTGAGGGCCATCTGGCCAGCCGACAAACGGGAGGGAGGTAGCCCGAGGTATCCCCACAGCGTCGATACGAGTGCCTTCACCTCGTCAGACAGAGGGAAGCGGTCCAGGAACTGCGCCCAGTTACTCGCAAACGCCATCGCCATGTCCGGATAGTGGCCAGGCATGTCGGTCTGCTCGACGCGAACACCGGATCTTCGATCAGATGCGAACTTCGCCATGTCATGCCCGACCGCCTTGATCGCCTCGAAAAGTTCAATGACGGCCGATCGTTGGTCTGGGAACACTTCGGCGATCGCACCGATGTACTCGGGGAGGTCCGTAGACACGTCGATCTCGAAGTCAGGGAACGACACCGTGTAGAACGGATCGAGCCGGTGGAACTCGATACTTTCGAACGCACCGAGCGTCTCGAACATGGGATACGCCCACCCGCCCGGCTCCATGCCGTCGAGTGCGTGGAGCGCTACCTCGAATCGATACCCACGCCGTGTAAAATTGTGGGCGTAACCTCCGGGGACGGAGTGGTGCTCGATGATGACAACATCGTGTCCCGCGGCTTGGAGATGTCCCGCGGCGCTGAGCCCTCCCAGGCCAGCTCCGACAACGACTACGTCTGTTTCGATCTCGGCTGTCATGGATCCGCTGGTATCGGGATCGGGTCTTCATCAGGGAACGGGTCCTTGTCGAGGAGTTTCGCCCAGATGTAGACGGCGACATCCCGGATCGATGCGATCACCGGGACCGCGAGGAGCGACCCTAGAAGACCGCCCACCTGGAACCCGACCATCAAGCCGACGAGGACGATGGCTGGCCTCAGTTGCACCGCCGTCCCCATGACCTTCGGCGCGATCACGTTCGCCTGTGCCTGCACGACAACGAGATAGATCCCTGCGACGATCAATGCGAACCACCAGTGCTCGAGATCAGGCCACCGGGTGGAGCCCGAGATCAATGCCGCGAGGATGCCAGGCACCGCAGCGAGGATCGGCCCGAACGTCGGGATCATGTTGAGGACGACCATGATCGTACCCATGAGGAACGCACCGGGAAGCCCGACGAACCACAGAACCGCAAAGACGAGGGATCCGGTGATGATCGAGTTGACCAGTTGCCCGTAGAGGTAGCCGCGCCATACGCGTTTCTGCTTCATCAGCAACATATGGCCATCCCGCTCGTAGCCATCGGGCATCTGGTCGATCACACCCCGATGGAAACGCGAACTGTCTGCGTTGAGGTACATGGCGACAAGCGCCGTGACGATCGCCGAGGTGATGATCGCCGTCACAAGCCCTGCGATCGTCTTGACACTGCTCAATGAGCTTCCGAGGATGTCGAGCACGCGCTCGAAGTCGACAACGATGATGCCATCTCCTGGCTCAACGGACTGCACGAGCGAGTCCATGACACCCGTCATGTCGATGGTGAGACCGAAGAACAAGAGTCGGTTGTCTGCATCGATCTCACGCAGGATCCACTCCCGTGTCGACTCGACCAGGCCCACCGGATCGAGTTCCTTGATGGACTCGACGATCTCGTTGGCGACGAGTAGACCGAACGCTGTCGTGCCTATGAACACGAGAACGTATGCGATGAGGAGCGAGATCCCCCTTGGGATGTGAAGCTTCTCGTGACCAAGTCTGATCAGCGGGGCCACGAGGAACGCGATCAGTGCGGCCAGCGCTGCAACGGCCAGGACGTTCCGGATCAGATAGACACCGATCACGGCGAGAAGGAAACCGATGCCGATTACAAGAAGTTTGGCGTTCTCTCCCCAGTTCGGCGACAGGGGGTAGAACCTCGCCTCGCTGACCTCCGGCGTCGATTCAACAGGTTCGCTGACCGGGTCGCCCTGGGCGTCTTGATCGTTCATCGCTCATACGGTAGAACAAACCGACACGTGACAGTCGGCACAGTCTCGTCGGTGTTACCCGATGTCCATCGACACGTATTTGGTTTCGAGATACTCCTCAAGGCCCTGATGTGCACCCTCGCGGCCGATACCTGATTCCTTCCATCCCCCGAACGGTGCGACGGGAGTCGAGATTGATCCCGTGTTCACGCCGACCATCCCGTACTCGAGGGCCTCGGAGACACGCCATGCCCGGGAGTTGTCCTTGGTGTACATGTAGGCCGCAAGCCCGTACCGAGTGTTGTTCGCCGACGCAACTGCCTCGTCCTCCGTCTCGAATGTAATCACGCTCGAGACGGGGCCGAACACCTCGGACGATGCGATCTCCATGCTGGCCGTGATGCCCCCAAGGACGGTCGGTTCATAGAACAGACCTCCGCGATCAGATGGAGATCCGCCTGTGCGGACGTCCGCTCCTGCGCCGACGGCGCTCGAAACGAGAGCCGAAACCTTCGTGTGAGCAGCCGCGTTGATGAGGGGGCCCACATCGGACCGCTTATCGGTACCTGGCCCGACAACGAGGGCCTGCGTCGCCCGTGCAAGCTTGGACGTGAACTCCTCCGCGATTCCGCTCTGGGCGTAGAACCTGTTCGCACAGATGCACGTCTGTCCTGTGTTCCGGTACTTCGCAGCGATCGCACCGTCGACCGCAGCGTCAACATCTGCATCGTCGAAGACGATGAACGGGGCGTTCCCACCCAACTCCATCGAGACTCTCTTGACCGTTGACGCTGTTTGGGCAAGCAGCATCTTCCCAACAGCGGTCGAACCGGTGAACGAGAACTTTCCGACGTCTGGATGCGTGGTGAGGACGGTGCCGACGGAGGCAGGATTGAAGGTGGGAACCACGTTGAACACGCCAGCCGGGATTCCAGCCCTCTCAGCAAGCTCGGCAAGGGCAAGCGCAGAGAGCGGTGTGTCCTCTGCCGGTTTGACGATGAACGTACAACCCGCTGCAAGGGCGGGGGCCGCCTTTCGGGTGATCATCGCGTTCGGGAAGTTCCATGGCGTAACGGCCGCTGCAACACCGATCGGCTGCTTGAGGACCACAAGACGGGCCGTTGGGAACGGGGACGGAATCACTTGGCCGTATGCCCTCTTGCCCTCTTCGGCGAACCAGGACACGAACTGCGCGCCGTACCTGACCTCCCCAATGGCCTCCGCTATGGGTTTCCCGCCCTCAGCTGTCATGATCGATGCGAGATCTTCAGCGTTCTCGAGCATGAGATCGTGCCACCGCATCAGGATGCGGGCTCTCTTGTGTGCCGTCTCGGCGGCCCATGCAGGGAACGCTTCTTTGGCGGAGACCACGGCAGCGGTTGCTTCCTCGGCACCGGAATTCGCAACGGCTGCGACTGTCTCCCCGGACGCTGGGTCGCTCACATCGAACGTGGAACCATCGGCTGCGTCCATCCACGCGCCGCCTATGTACGCCTGTGTGCGTATGAGCGTTGGGTCAGCTACTTCGTTCATGATGACATCACCTCGTCGAGATGGTACCGCTGCGTCACATGGACGACGCCCCGTACAATTCACTGATGCCAGACACCTCCGAGGTCGCTCCCGAGTACCAGCCACACATCGGTGCATCACGCCAGTACGTTCGAGATGTCATCCTCGGCGTCAACGATGGGCTGGTCTCCACCTTCCTCCTCGTGTCCGCCGTCGTCGGTGGTGGTCTCACCGCGACACAAGTTCTCCTCACCGGCACCTCGGGGGCGCTCGCAGGGATGATCTCGATGGCCATCGGCGAGTACCTCGCCACCAAGTCACAGGAAGAGGTGCTTGAGGCCGAGATGATCCTCGAGCGCGAGCACCTCAGGGATCACAGGGACCACGAACGTGAACAACTTGCCGAGATGCTCGGCGACATGGGACTCGAAGGCGATGACCTCGAGACGGTTGTTCGGATTATTGACAGCAACGAAGAGGCCATGTTCGGCATGCAAGCTGCGTTGGAATTCGGAGTCGTCGACTCCGAGCGGAGGAACCCGATCGCTGCTGGACTCGCATCCGGCGCACTCTTCCTCGGAGGAGCCATCCCACCGATCGTGCCGTTCGTGTTCATGGACGACACAGGACAGGCCCTCGTCGCGTCAGCAGTCCTGTCAGGCATAGCGCTCTTTGCTGTAGGAGCTGTCAAGACGCTCGCTACCAAGAAGAACGCCATCCTGTCCGGTCTCGAGAACCTCGCCCTTGGCCTCATTGGTGGCGTGCTCGCCTACCTCGTGGGCCGCGCATTCGACTCGGTCATCGGAACTTGACCGGTCAGTAGTCCAAGCCTTTCTTGGCCTGGATTCCGCTATCGAACGCGTGCTTGACCTTGCGCATCTCGGTCACCGTATCTGCCAACGCGACGAGTTCCTCATGTGCGTCCCTTCCGGTGATGATCACGTTCACACCATCCGGACGCTCGCTGATCGTCGCGAGGACGTCGTCGACGTCGATCCATCCGAACGTCACCGGGTAGGTCGCCTCGTCCAGGATCACGAGCTCGTAGGAGCCTGATCCGATCGCTTCCTTGGCATGTTCCCAGGCATCGCGAGCAGCTTCGGCCGTGGCTTCCATGTCGTCAGACTCCCACGTGAAGCCGTCTCCCCCTGTCATCCAATCCACACCGAGTTCGACTGCCATCTTCTTCTCACCGGTCTGCCATTTTTCAGACTTGATGAACTGGACGACCTTGACGTTCCAGCCTCGCGCCAATGCACGAAGCATCACACCGAACGCCGAGGTCGACTTTCCTTTGCCGTCACCCGTGTTGATGATGAACAAATCTCTTCGTCTTTTATCCGTCACGCAAGCTCCTATCCGAACGCAGGGACACGATCACCGGCGCCCCATCGACCTCAACCACCCGAATCGTAGGTTCGAACACCGCCGCGAGCGTTTCTTCGGTCAGAACATCACCCGGCAACCCCGATGCCACGACCCTTCCATCGGCCATCACAGCCACAGCATCACAGAACTGAGCGGCCGCCGTGAGATCGTGGATGGCGCTCACGATCGTCATGCCCTTCTCGATACGAACCCTGTCGATGAGTTCGAGCACCTGATGTTGGGCTGCCACATCCAGCGATGCTGTCGCCTCATCGAGCACCAGGACGGGCGCATCCTGTGCCAGAACTCTCGCCAATGAGACCCGTTGGGTCTCGCCACCGGACAGAGATCCGACATCCCTGTCCGCAAAGCTATCGATGGAGAGCGATCCAAGTGCGCCCCAGACCTTCTCGATGTCGTCGGACTGCTCGGCAGCGAGCCTGCCCATGTGGGGTGTGCGGCCAAGCAGGACGAAATCGAACACGGACATCCCTGGCGGGTACACCGGCCTCTGGGGAACATAGGAGATAAGCCTCGCACGCTGTTTCGAGTCGAGCGATGAGAGAGAGGTACCGTCGACCGATACCTCGCCTTCGAACGACACATCCGATACGACAGAGCGAAGAAGTGTGGACTTGCCGGCGCCGTTGGGTCCCACCACACCCATCCATCCGCCAGTGGCGACATCCAGCGTGATTCCGTCGATGATCGTGGAACCGCCAAGCTCAACGACCACGTCGGTGACCGTGAGACCGCTCACGACACCACCCCCTTGCTCTTTCGGAGCACGATCGCAAAGAACGGCGCACCGATCAGCGCTGTGACCACACCTATTGGGATCTCAGCTGGTGCCTGCGCAGTGCGTGCGATCACATCCGCCAGCACGAGGAACGCTCCTCCGACCAGTATCGACAGCGGAACGACTATCCGATACGAGGCCCCCGTCAGCAGTCGGACGGTATGGGGGACGATGATTCCCACGAACCCGATGAGCCCGCTTACCGATACCACGGCTGCTGTTCCAAGTGTGGCGAACGCGATGATGATCAGCCTGACCCTCGCTGGGCGAAGTCCAAGCGATGCCGCTTCCGTGTCGCCAACGGACATGACGTCGAGTAACCGCCGGTACATCATCACCACAGCGGTACAGACGATGACGTAAGGAAGTACCAGTTGGACCTCCGACCATCCAGCGGTATTGAGGCTCCCGAGGATCCAGCCGTACACCTCGCGCAACGTGTCCGATTCGCGCTGCTGCAAGAGCGTCTGGATGGCGGTGAGGAACGAGGCGACCGCGACCCCTGCAAGGATCAGGGTTACCGCTGTCCGGCCTGATCTCACGGAATACCCGAACAGGTATGCCATGGCGACACCAAATATCGCACCTACGAATGCTGCGAGAGGAAGTGGGTCGATCAGCCAGTCGGATCCGTCAGGGCCATAGGCGATAGCGATCGTGGCGCCCAAGCCGGCACCCGCGCCGGCACCCAGCAGATACGGGTCTGCGAGTGGATTCCGGAACACGCCCTGATACGCGGCCCCAGCGACGGAGAGCATCGACCCGACAAGGACGGCGAGGATGACCCTCGGCATCCGAATCTGCCAGATGATGGCTTCCGTTCTCTCGTCTAGGGGCGACTCGGCACCGATGAAGGGAATCTTTGCGATCGCAGATGCAACGATGTCCCCTGGCGAGATCGACACGGCACCGATCATCGCTCCCACAATGACCGAGATGATGAGCAGCGCGACCGCTCCACCGACCCACCACCACGGCAGGCGACTCGAGCGGGGGCGGCCTGTGTTCATGCGTTCTGTTGATCAAGCGCTACAAGCGCATCAACGATGGCATCGAGGAGTTCGGCTATCCGAGAGCTCCACCGTGAGGCCACATCGTCATCGAGTTCGACGACGCTATCGGTTTGAACAGCAGACAATGTGGCCCATCCCGGACGCTCGGCAACGGTCTCTGCGGTCTGACCGCAGCACTTGGTGTCTGCCAGGAGGATCAGAGTCGGGTCCGCATCAACGATGTATTCCTCGGCCAACTGCGGAAACCCGAACCCATCGGGGTCCGGTGCGGCGTCGCCGACGTTGGCGATCCCCGTCAAGCCGATCACGTTGCCGATGAATGATCCCGACGTCGTCGTGTAGTACGTGTTGTCGAGTTCGTAGTAGTACGACACGGCTTCGGCACCATCAGGTACGCGTCCCACCGAGGCCTCCATCCGGTACTGCGTCATCGACACGAGTTCTTCTGCATCTTGTGCGTGCCCCGTGACAGCGCCTGTCTGTGCCCATTGCTCGAAGGCGTCCTCAAGCGTTGACGCCGTTGGATGAACGATCACGTCTATCCCAATGGCCTCAAGGCCAGCAACGACATCGCCAGGGTCAAAGGAAAGGAACACGAGATCAGGATCGAAGGTCGCGATCGCCTCCACACTTGGCGCCCACGCCGACAGTTCGGTGATCGGCGCAGTTGGTGGATAATTTGAAAGACTGTCGACGGCCACAACCTCGTCACCGGCGCCAATCGCGAACAAGATCTCCGTGGCTGTCGGCGAGATCGAAACGATACGTTCCGGCTTCTCGCCGATCGTGACCGATCCGTTCACCGTCTCGATGGTGACCGGAAATTCTGCCTTCGCAACCATGGTCGTTGTCGTTGTGGTCGATTGAACAACAGCCGTCGTAGACGACGTCGATGGTGGGGTCGTGGTGGTTGCGGCCTCAGGCACACCTGCTGCACACGAAGCTGCCAAGAGGGCCACACCGGCCAAGAGAGGGATAATGCGTTTGAACACGAGGTTCGTCTCCTTTCACTGGAGGAGGCGAACGTTGTGGAACTTAAACCCCTCCTCCGAAGGTCAGGCCACTCACTGTTCAAGAGGCGACCTGGCTACCTCCCAAGGAGGATCACAGTTGCGGGACAGCGCCGGGATCTCACCGGACTTCGCTCGAAAACAGCACCCGGGACATCCCGGTACGCCAGCGCACAGTAGCACCAGGATGTTCGCTCCATCCACCCGCAGCATGCCTGCACTACCCTCACCGACCCATGGACACACAGTCGAGCGATTACACACAGCGGCTGGCCTCAAAACAAGGGTGGGGTTGGAAACGGTTCGTCCCAAACCCGTATCGATGGTGGATCAGACGGCTCACCCTCGGAACCGTTCTGGATGTCGGGTGCGGTATCGGTCGCACATTGACGTATCTCGACGGGAATGGCGTCGGCGTTGACCACAACGAAACTTCTGTGGAGGTCTGCCGCTCGAACGGGCTTACGGCATACACACCCGAAGAGTTTCTCGAAGATGAGGCCTACAGACTGGGCTCCTTCGACGCTCTGATCGTCCTTCACGTGCTGGAGCACCTTGAGGATGGCGACGCTGATGAGTTGTTCGACGCCTACCTTCCCTTCATCCGGCCAGAGGGACGAGTCGTCCTCGTAACACCGCAGGAACGCGGCTTTGCGAGCGACGAAACCCACACACATCTCGTTTCCGGGTCCGATCTGGTCGAGCTTTGCGAGCGGCACGGTCTTCTCGTGGACCGATGGCGGTCATTTCCACTGCCGCGGTGGGCTGGACGGCTCTTCATCTACAACGAGTTCAGCGTCGTGGCACGTGTTCCGAGCGCCTCCTAGGTCAAGAACTCTCTGGTAAAGCATCGCAACGGAGTGGCTAACGTTTCTCCGATGAAGAAGTTGCTCCTTGTCGCCGTTGCTGCTGCAGCCGCTGCTGTCGCTGTCGCTGTCGCCACCAGACGCCCCATCCAGCAACCGGACCAGCCGTCCGGAACCTGGGAGATCGCCTCGAAGCTGCCAGAAGCATGAGAATCGCACTCGACGCCGGCTCGCCGGTCGGATTCAGGACGGCAAGGGTCCTCCTCGGCGAGCCCGAGGTCGCGCACGTCGGAGTGCTCGATCCCTCGGTGCCGACGTCTGGACGCTCTGGCCGGATGAGGGACCTCTCGTCATACGATGCGTTGGTGTCCGACGGCACGACCGATCACCACGACCTGATCGGCCGTTGCTCGGTTGGAGGCGTACCACTCGTTCTCTGGCCTGATCTCCCTGACCTCGCCACTGGCCCGAGCCATCTCCCCGTGATCAAGGGGGCGAATGTCGCCATCGCGCTCACGGCAGCACTGGCTGTCCACCCGACGGCGGCGGTAACGGCCTCCGACACCGTGCGGGTCGGCTGGACAGAACCCGGCTCACCTCAGCGTTCAGGGGAATCGATGCCGTTTCCAGAACCGGTCGGGTCGGTGTGGGCATCACCACGATCGAACGGTCGCTTCGTCGCATTGCGCGATGACAACTGGGGCGCTGCTGTCGTGGAAGCGGTAGGGGGTGGCAGCACAAGGATCGTCGGCGTCGGGGACCACGCAGAGTTCATGGAGGCCATCACGCTTGCGGCAGTCGCCATCCTGGCGGCCGGGGGTGCGTACGCACCAACTATCCAGGATGCCTCCACTCAGCCTGACTTGCTCCTCAACGAGGTCACAAGGCTGGAACTTGACGTCGCCGCATGGCGTTCTTCATCTGAATAGCGACAGGTCATATGAAGCTCTTACTCCTTCCCCTCTCCATACTGCTCGTCGCCACAGCGTGCACGCCGTCCAACTCCTCAGACGATGCGGATGGAGACACCGTTGAAGATGCCGTTGAAGATGCAACGACAACTGTCGTTGCGCAGTCCTTTGCCGGAACGGTTGACGCACCCGAGTTTCCAGAGGGTTTGGATTGGATCAACACCGCGGAGCCGATCGCTCTGAACGATCTCAAGGGGAAGGTCGTGCTGCTCGACTTCTGGACCTATGGGTGCGTCAACTGCATCCACATCATCCCAGACCTCGAAAGGCTTGAGGCCGAGTACCACGACGAACTCGTCGTCATCGGCGTCCACTCCGCAAAGTTCACCAACGAAGGCGAGACGGAGAACCTCAAGGACATCGTCCAGCGATATGGCCTCGTCCATCCTGTCTTGAACGACAAGGACTTCACCGTGTGGAACCAGTGGGGAGCGAACGCCTGGCCGACGATCGCTCTGATCGACCCTGCAGGCCGAGTAGTCGGGGTAAGAGCCGGCGAAGGTGTCTACGACGCTGTCGAACCCGTGATCGCAGGCCTCGTCGCAGAGTTCGATGCAGCCGGAGCGATCGATCGGCGGGTCGTCGAGTTTGAACTCGAGGCAGAGACGGCGCCGGCCCGTCCTCTCAGCTACCCGGGCAAGGTGCTCGCTGCCAATGGACGGCTCTGGATCGCAGACTCCGGGCACAATCGCATCCTCGAGGTCGATCCGGCCACGGGAGACGTGCTCGCCGCGTTCGGTTCCGGTCGACGCGGCTTCGACAACGGAGAGGCCCTTGGATCGTCGTTCGATGACCCACAGGGCCTCACGTTCAATGCAGATACGAACGAGTTGTACGTGGCCGACACCGGGAACCACGCTGTGCGAGTCATCGACCTCGTCACGTCTGAGGTCGGGACGCTCCTGGGAACAGGGGAGCTCGGCTGGCCCCCGGCGCCTGGCAGGCTCGACGAGGTCACACTCAACTCGCCCTGGGATGTTCTGTACGAAGAAGGCGTCGTCTACATCGCAAATGCAGGAACACATCAGATCTGGGCAGCCGAACTCGCGACCGAGTTCGCTGGCCCGTTCATCGGTTCGGCGAGAGAAGGCACGGCGAACGGATCGTTCTCGGACACCGACCTCGCACAGCCCAGCGGTCTCGCCCTGACGGAGAACGGGGCGCTCTACATCGCGGACTCAGAGTCGAGTTCGATTCGTGTTGGCGACCTCATCACCGGGCTCACCTCTCTCGTCGTCGGTGGCGATGAGAATCTGTTTGCGTTCGGGGACGAGGACGGAGTCGGTAACGAGGCCAGGCTCCAGCATCCGCTTGGGCTCGCCTGGGACGGCACGACCCTCTACGTCGCAGACACCTACAACTCCAAGCTGAAGCGAATCGACGTCGATGCATCCAGCATCGAGAGTTGGCTCGGGGCTGAGCCCGGGTGGGCGGACGGTGAAGTCCCCCTCTTCAACGAGCCTGGCGGCCTCTCGTATGCGGATGGCCTCCTCTACGTCGCAGACACGAACAACCATGCGATCCGCATCGTCAACACGGAGACCGGCGACACGAGGACGCTCATCCTCAAGGGCGTCGAGAAGTTCAACCCGCCGTCAGAGTTCTTCGGTGAGGTGATCACTCTTGATCCCGTATCAGGTGCCGCTGGACAGGCGACGATCGTCCTCAACTATCAATTGCCTGACGGATACAAGGTCAATGAGGACGCTCCGTCCTCGCTCGTGGTCGCTGGCGGGACGGTCGTCCTCGACCTATCTGACGGGGAGACCGGAGATCTCACCGGAACGAAGCTTCCATCAACGGTCTCGGTCGATCTTGCGGAAGGATCGGGCGATGTGCTTCTCGACGTCACCCTCATCTACTGCGAGACCGTTGCGACAAGCCTGTGCCTCATCGATCAAGTCCGCTACGAACTCCCCCTCGAAGTAGGCCCCGCCGGCCCCTCAACCCAGATCGTGATAGAAAGAACCATCCCCACACCAGGCTGAAGGTTCACTGACAGCGAGCCACAGAACAGCCCTCGCGACTCTGGTCTGAGGTCTGTTGTCTGTCGTCTGCGGTCTTCTTCAAGCGTGTTCCACGGTCTCTTCGGAACTCATGGGTGACCCGCCGCTGTCGGCAGGCACGTGAACAACCGGCCTCGGCCGCTGTTGCGTGTCGTACACAGCCTGCTCCTGGGTCTCCTCAAGCATGATGAGTTCGACACCGCCAACGATGTCGGACACGAGGTTGTATAGGACCGCCATGAGCGTCATGACGGCGGTCGTTCCTATGACCCAGATGATGCCGAACATGAGCACGACTCGGAAATAGAGCTCACCGTCGGGCGTGAACGCGATGGTCAATCGGCCAACGAGATCGGCGAAGGCGTCAGGGATACCTCTTTGAACCGCGATCGACCACGCGACCCATACGCCAAGGGTCCACGCAAGGCCTATCGCTGCATTGATCACCAAGGCGACCTTGAGAACCGTCCAGGGATCGATCTTTCGGATGATGCGTCGAACTCGACGAACCGCCATGGCACTCCCTTCGGCGCGCAGCTTACCTACGGGCCTCTGCTGCCCCTGCCATTGAGACGTCGTGGACCGGCGAAGCGTTCCCTACTCGTCCTCGACGGGAGCGATCGCAAGGGCCGAAAGTGCCGCACCATCGGCCAGGTTCATGACCTTGACGCCGGTGGTATCCCGACCCTGCCGTGAGATCGCTTTGGCTGCCGATCGGATGACGATCCCGTCTGAAGAGGTCACGACGATCTCGTCGGTGTCGGTGACCGCACGGGCAGCCGTGATCGATCCTCGGACCTTCGTCAACTTCATCGCCTTGATCCCGAGCCCTCCACGCTTCTGCGTACGGAACGCTGACATCTTCGTGCGCTTTCCATAACCGCCTGTGGTGAGAAGCAGTACGTCCTCTGCCTCATCGGCGACGGCTGCAGCGACGACCTGGTCCCCTTCACGGAGCCGGATCCCCCTGACTCCCTGGGATGCCCTTCCGAGAGGCCGAGCATCGGACTCAGAGAAACGGATGCCCTGGCCGTTTGCGGTGAACATCATCAGGTCGGAATCACCGTTGGTCTGCCTCACGGCAACCACCTCGTCGTCGTCCTTCAGGTTGATCGCAACGAGTACCTGGTTCCTGCTGTCGTAGTCCGAGAACTTCGACTTCTTGACCACGCCCTGCTTCGTGAACATCACAAGGAACCGGTTCGTCTCGTAGTCCCTCGTGTCGATGACCTCTTCGACTATCTCGTCTGGCTCGAACGGAAGGACGGACTGGATCAACGACCCCTTTGCCGTGCGGTCCTTGCGTGGGATCTCGTGAGCCCTGACCCGGTACACCTTGCCCCTGTTCGTGAAGAACAGGAGATACGAATGTGCCGTCGTGTGCAGCATGTGCTCGACCACATCCTCGTCCCTGAGGCCCGCACCCTTGACTCCTCTGCCACCTCTTCCTTGCGTCCTGTACGCCTTCGACAGAACGGACTTCACATAGCCAGCAGCCGTGATGCTCACCACAAGTTCTTCATCTGCGATCAGGTCCTCAAGCGACATGGTGCCGAGATCCGGCACGATCCTCGAACGACGGTCATCGGCGAACTTGTCCCTGATCTCAGCCAGTTCCTCGCCGATCAATTCTCTCCGCATGCCCTCGTCGGCAAGGAGTCGTTCGAGATATGTGATCTTCTCCTCGAGGTCCGCCAGTTCCTCGCGCAACTTGCTCGTCTCAAGCGCGGTGAGCCTCCGAAGAGGCATGTCGAGAATGTGATTGGCCTGGACCTCGCTCAGATCGAAACTCTCCATCAACGACGTTCGTGCCTCATCCACGTTCGCTGATGCCCTGATGATCCTCACGACCTCGTCGATGCTGTCGAGGGCGATGAGCAGTCCACGCAGGATGTGCGCTCTCGCTTCGGCCTTTGCGAGCCTGAACTGCGATCGACGCTCTATGACCTCGAGTTGATGTGCGACGTAGTAGTGCACGAGTTGTGCGAGGTTCAACGTGCGTGGAACGCCATCGACGAGCGCCACGTTGTTTACGGCAAAGGTGTCCTCGAGTTGGCTGTGCTTCATGAGCAGATTCAGCACCACCTGAGGATTCGCATCTCGCTTCAGTTCGATGACGAGGCGGGTTCCGTGCCGATCTGACTCGTCACGAAGGTCAGCGATCCCGGCGATCGTCTTCATGCGAACGAGGAGAGCGATCTTCTCCATGATGCGATCGCGTGACATCTGATACGGGATCTCGGTGACGATGATCGCGACCCGGTTCTTTCTCACCTCGACGACGTCGGTGACGGCTCGCATCTTGATCGATCCCCGTCCGGTCATCAACGCATCCTTCACACCCTTGTTGCCAACGATGTAGGCGCCTGTCGGGAAGTCCGGCCCCTTGACGAACTGCATCAGGTCGTCAACGGTCGCCTCGGGATGGTCGAGCGCATGGAGCACAGCGTCCGTCACCTCGCCGAGGTTGTGCGGAGCCATGTTGGTCGCCATTCCCACGGCGATTCCCGTGGAACCATTGACGAGGAGGTTTGGGAACCGGGAAGGAAGAACGATGGGCTCTTCCCGCTCGCCTGAGTAGTTCGGCCTGAAGTCGACCGTGTCCTCGTCGATCCCGTCGAGCATGTGTGCGGCAAGCTTGGCGAGGCGTGCCTCGGTATATCTCATGGCAGCGGGTGGGTCGTCGACCGTTCCGAAGTTGCCCTGGGGTTCGACTAGTGGGCTTCGCAGGGCAAAGCTCTGGCCAAGCCGCACCATCGAGTCGTATACCGCCTCAGGGGCGTGGGGGTGGAACCAGCCGACGACGTCGCCAACCACGCGGGCGCACTTACGGAACGGAGTCCCCGGGCGGATGCCGCTGTCCCACATCGAGTACAACACACGACGGTGAACCGGTTTCAAGCCGTCCTTCACGTCTGGCAGGGCCCTCGAAACGATGACCGACATGGCGTACTCCAGGAAGGAGTCCTGCATCTCGGTCTCGATGTCGATCGGGTGCAGATTTGGTGAAATGGGATCTTCGATGGTCATGGTGCTCGCTCGTTCTAGGCGTCCAGGAAGCGGACATCTTTAGCGTTCTGTTGGATGAAGGTTCTGCGGGCTTCGACGTCGGTTCCCATGAGTGTCGAGAACGTCTGCTCAGCTGAGAAGCGCTCCTCGAGTTCGACACGTAGAAGCGTTCGGGCATCCGGATCCATCGTTGTCTCCCACAGTTCCCCGGCGTTCATCTCGCCGAGGCCCTTGAAGCGCTGGATGTTCATCTTCCGGCCCTCATTGTCGGATTTGAACTGATCCAGTTCGTCGTCGTTCTGGATCCACGTCGTCTTCGTCCCGATCTTGGCCGAATAGAGCGGCGGCTGTGCGATGCAGATGTATCCGTTCTCGATGACCTCGGGCATATGTCTGAAGAAGAACGTGAGGAGGAGGGTGCGGATGTGCGCACCATCCACATCGGCGTCCGTCATGATGATGATCCTGTGATACCTGGCCTTCGAGATGTCCATCTCGTCACCGATGCCAGTTCCGATCGCTGTGATCAGCGACTGGATCTCGTTGTTCTGGAGAACACGGCCGAGCCTGTTCTTCTCCACATTGATGATCTTTCCCCTGATGGGCAGGATCGCCTGGAATTCCGAGTTCCGTGCCTGCTTGGCAGAGCCACCCGCTGAGTCGCCCTCAACGATGAACATCTCCGATACGTCCGGGTCCTTGGAGGAGCAGTCGGACAGCTTCCCAGGCAGACCCGCTGACTCGAGGAGGCTCTTGCGGCGCGTGAGGTCCCTGGCCTGGCGGGCTGCGTCGCGGGCCTTGGCCGCCTGCGAGGCCTTGTCCGAGATCTTCCTGGCGTCCGACGGGTGGCGCTCGAGCCAATCGGGCAGCGCCTTGTTCATCGCCTTCTGCACGAACGACTTGATCTCTGTGTTCCCGAGCTTCGTCTTGGTCTGTCCCTCGAACTGAGGGTTGGCGACCTTCGCAGAAATGATCGCCGTGAGCCCTTCCCTGACATCTTCGCCCTGAAGGTTCTTGTCCTTGTCCTTCAGAACACCCTTCTTGCGGGCGAACTCGTTGATCGCCTTCGTGAGCGCTGTTCTGAAGCCTTCTTCGTGGGTTCCACCCTCATGCGTGTTGATGTTGTTGGCAAACGAAAGGATGGTCTCCTTGTACGCACCGGTCCATTGGAGCGCAACCGCTATCTCTGCTCCCTCGACTATCTGCTCGAAGTAGGCAACCTGCGGGTGGATCGGGTCTCGGTTTGCGTTGAGGTGCCTGACGAAGTCGACGATCCCCCCGGCGTACTTAAAGGTCTCTTCAACGAGCTCTTCCCCTCGTTCATCCCTGAACCGGATCTCGAGACCCTTGTTCAGGAATGCCATCTCCCTCAACCTGGTGATCACTGTCTTGGTCGAGTAGTTCGTCGTCTCCTCGAATATCTCCGGGTCAGCCCAGAAGGAGACCTGGGTCCCTGACCTCTTGGCAGGCTTCCCCTTCTTCAGCGGCCCCACCGGGTCCCCGTACTCGAAGACCTGGCTCCATTCGAAACCATCCCTGACGACAGCGACCTTGGTGCGCGTGGAGAGGGCGTTGACCACTGAGATCCCCACACCGTGGAGTCCTCCAGATACCTGATAGGCCTCCGAGTCGAATTTTCCGCCTGCGTGCAGCGTGGTCATGACGGTCGTCAGCGCAGGCAGACCCGTGGCTTTCACATTGTCAACCGGGATGCCTCTCCCGTTGTCTCTCACGCGGACGCCGCCATCGGCGAGAAGCGTTACCCCAATGCGCGTGCAGTAGCCCGCCATCGCTTCATCCACAGAGTTGTCCACAGCCTCCCAGATCAGGTGGTGGAGGCCCTTGGGACCCGTCGAACCGATGTACATTGCCGGCCGCATCCGGACCGCCTCAAGCCCTTCGAGGACCTGTATCGAGTCGGCCGCGTATGACGCGCTGGATGCACTTTTGGGTTTGCTCACGGGGCTCCTTTGATTCACCGCACGGGCGGGAATTCATGGGCAACTAACACGCTTGTAAGTATACCTCCTGGGAGCGACAAAACCCTTACCCTGCCTGAACTTTCGCAGGAATTATGGAGCTCCGATTTTCACCTTTACAGCGGTCACTATCCCTGTCCCAAAATGCTCGTCAATGGCCTTCAGCAGGTCCGTTATCTGGTAGCGCAGGAGGGTCGCACCGGACCCGTCCGACACCTCAACGAGGAGCGTTTCGTCACGCACACCCACCGGTCTTCCAAACGTCACCCAGTCGTCTGGTGCGAATGCATCCCAATCGGCGACGAGTTGTCCGTGACGCACATCTATCCCCACCGAAGCCTTCTCGATGATCGTGCCGAGCACTTCACTGATCTCTGCGGGTTGCTTTGGTTCTTTCTCCCCGTAGTACTTCGCTCTCATCCGGATACCTTCCCGTCTTGGACCGACCAACGTCGTCCTCCGATCGGTACCTCATCTTCTCTCGCCGATGTGACGAAAACTTGACCCGTCGGCATCACATCGAGCACCCTTGCCGCACGATGGGGGTCGAGTTCGGAGAACACGTCGTCGAGCAACAGGATCGGGAGTTGATCACGAACCTCCTCGATGAGGCGGTACGCACCGATACGCATCGCCAACGCTGTCGTCCTCTGCTCTCCCTGGGAGGCCCGGCTCCGCGTCGGCCGTGAATCGAGCAGGATGTCGGGCTCGTCCCGATGGGGGCCGACTGTCGTCGTTCGAATCTCGAGCTCCTTCGGCCGCTTCTCCATGAGTGCAGCGGTCAGGGCATCGACCAGCCCCTCTTCGTCGTAGATGCCGTCAGATCCCCACGTCGAGCGATACGCCCACCGAAGCTCTCCCGAACCTCCTACGACTTCATAGGCGTGTGACAGATGCGGCTGGAGGGACGTTGCTACGGATCGCCGGTGGAGCAGGACCTTCGCTCCCCCGATCGCAAGACGCTCATCCCACACGTCGAGCGTGACGGGATCCGTTCCTCGCCCTCCCTGCTTGAGGAGGGAGTTGCGTTGCCTCACCGCTCGTTCGTAGTCCGTCTGATCCGCGACCGCTTGTGGCCAGAGACGCGCAGCCAGGTCATCCAGAAAGTCTCTCCTCATCGCAGGACCACGCTTGATCACGTCAAGATCGTCGGGAACGAACGCGACGATCGGAACGATCGTCAAGAGATCTCTCATCCGGGCTGGCTTCTTCCCGTTCACGAGGATCCTTCGCCTTCCCTCGATCGGGAGTTCGCATTCGATCGTCGTGTCACTCGCTCTCCCGGCGAAGCCACCTCTCACAACCGCGGCCGGCTGTCCATCCCGTACGAGAGCATCTTCGGGCACACCACGAAACGAGCGGGCGGTGCCTAGGTAGCCGATCGCCTCCAGCACCGACGTCTTCCCTTGGCCGTTGTCCCCAATAAGTACGTTGACCTGGGGGTCCGGCTCGAACCTGAGGGCTCCGTAGACACGGAAATCACGAAGCTCAAGCCAGGTGAGGTGCACTGCTGCCTCAGAGGCGCACAGGCATCAACAGGTACCGGAAGTCTGCGCTTTCGCCTCCGTGGAGGAGGCCAGGCTTGAGGGGATCGGATGTCTCGATAACGATGTGCTGATCGTCAACCGCTGAGACGCCGTCGGTCAGATAGCGGGTGTTGAAGGCGATCGTCATGTCTTCGCCGGTGTACTCGCCTTCGAGCAGTTCGGTCGCTTCACCGACTTCCTGACGGATGACGGACAGTTCCACACCACCGCTGTGCATCGCAAGGCGCACAGGAATGTGGTCTTCGGCAACGAGGGCCGCACGACCGACCGCCTCGAGGAGAGAGGCTTTCTCAACGATCAGGCGATTGGTATGTCCGTCGGGAAGCAACTGTCGATAATTCGGGAACGTGGAGTCGATGATGCGGGCGGTCATCCGGCCGTCGCTGGTCACGAACGAAGCTTCTCTTTCACCGAGCGTCACCTTCATGGGACCACCTCCAACCGTGCGTCCGAGGTCACGTAGTGCTCGGAACGGAACCAGTTTCGTTCCCTCCGTTGCGACACCAGGCATGTCACGGACAGCGAGGCGATAGGAGTCGGTGGCGACGAGTCTCAAGCTCTCCTCGGCCGCCTCGAACAGCACGCCAGTGAGCGTCGGACGGGCGTCGTCAGTCGAAGCTGCGATACCGACCTGTCCCAGCGCCTTGATGAGGCTCGTACCGTCGAGAGCAATCTCTTCACCGGAACCATCGGCATCAGCGATCTTCGGATAATCGTCGACCACCATCTCCCGGAGCTTGAAGCGCGGACCGTTCCCTGTGATCTCTACCTCACCGTCAGCTGAAGCGAGTGTCACTGCGCCAGCCGGCAGTTTTCTGACTGCCTCAGCCGCAAGCTTCGCGGGGATCACCGTCTTCCCCTCTTCGGTGACCTCAACCTCGAGGTAGGTGCGCACCGTGACCTCGTTGTCGGTTCCGGTGACAGTCAGTCGTCCGCCGCTGACCTCGCACAGGACACCCTGAAGAATCGGCAGCGGCGAGCGTGTGCCTACGGCCCTTGCCGCTCTGCCAAGCACATCTGCCAGGTCGTCTCTTTCTGCTCTGATTCGCACGTTCTGTTTTCCCCTCAGCTATTGCTGCTTCTGAATATTCTTCTTAAAGAGTAGATGTAGTAGTAGGCCCTGTGGATTGTGGATATGACCACGGAATCCTTGTCGTAGAGCGGTTTCGCCGTCCACAGGGGATGTGTACTGATCGCACGATATCCACGGTCGGGTTGGAATGAGAGGTCGGCCTGTGGATAGTCGTCAACTTGTCCTCAGCTGTTGGGTGATCTCAGTCACCTGGTCATAGATCGACTTATCGGTTTGAAGAAGGTTGGTGATCTTGTCTACCGCATGCATCACCGTCGTGTGATCCCTGCCACCGAAAGCGGCGCCGATGCGGGGAAGGGAGAGGCCTGTGTGTTCTCTGGAGAGGTACATGCCAACCTGTCGTTGTCTGGCGAGGGGTTGCCTACGCGACGGGCCAACGAGTTCCGACCGTGACACTTCGTAATACTGTGCGACGGCCGAGATGATCGTCTCGGCCGTAAGCGGGGCAACGGACTGCAGTTGTACGACATCGTGCAGGACGTTGGTAGCGAGGTCGAGAGTGACGGGTTCGTTGGTGAGCTTGGCGAAGGCGGTAACTCTCGTGAGAGCGCCTTCGAGTTCCCTGACATTGTCGGCAACGTTCTCTGCGATGAACTCCAGCACATCAGCAGGGATCGTTGAGCCGCCTGTGGCTGCGTTCTTTCTCAGGATCGCTAGGCGTGTTTCGATGTCTGGACTCTGGATGTCGGTGGTCAGGCCCCACTCGAATCGGCTCCGCAGACGATCCTCGAGCGTCTTCAAATCTCGCGGCGCACGATCTGACGAGATGACGAGCTGATTGCCAGCCTCGTAGAGGGAGTTGAACGTGTGGAAGAACTCCTCGAGGACCATCTCCTTGCCCTCGAAGAACTGCACATCGTCGAGGAGAAGAACATCGACCTTCCGATACCTCGCCTTGAAGTCGTCCATGCGCTTGCGGCGGATGCAGTTGATGAAGTCGTTGAAGAACGCCTCTGAGGTCACGTACTTCGCCACGGCGGTCGGGTCGAGCTCAAGACGGTGTTGACCGACCGCATGGAGCAGATGGGTCTTGCCAAGGCCGGAACCGGCGTATATGAAGAGAGGGTTGTAATGACGGCCAGGTTGCTCAGCGACCGCTTGAGCGGCGGCGTGGGCGAAGCGATTCGATGGCCCGACGACGAAGTTGTCGAACGAGTACCTAGCGAGCAGGTTCGAGGTGTCCCTCTGGGCAGGCGGAGTGTCGATCCGGTGTCGTGCGTGGTCGTCCAACGACGACTGATACGGGCCGCGCTCGCTTGGTCCGGGTTCCTGAGCAGGTTCGGGCGAGACAGTGACAGCGACGTCGAAGGGTTGGGGCCACACAGAAGAAGCGATCTCGTTGATCTGGTGCGTGTAGTTGTCCTGCACCCACGTGGCGTTGAATCTGTTCGGGGCCTCAAGTACGAGGGTCCCCTCGCTGTGGGAGACGGTCAAAGGTTTGATCCATGTCTCCCACTTCGCTGGCCCGATGACATCGCGAAGACGACTGTGAAACAGATCTATCTTTGAATCCACCGACCCAGGAGGCGTTGTTATAGCTCTCACTCTTCTCGTCCCTTTCAGCGTGACGTGCCCCAGAAATCTGTCCACACATCTATCCACAGGATGTGGAGAAATGTCATCATGGGTATGGCAAGCCAAGCCCACGACTACAACTCCTCGGGGAAGAGCGGACACCCGCCCGTAAGAGCGACTGTCACTGTATAGACGCCCCTCGCGCCAGTACAAGAGTGGCAAAATCGCGACAAAGGGCGACGTCGCACGCACCGTGCTTCGACAGATAGCCCAGTCATAGCAAGGGTTTCAAGAGGTTCGGTATCGCTGATCGGCTGGCCGGTTGTTGGGGGTTTGCCCGGAATCGTCTTGTTCTGTGTTTCGCGAGGAGGCGAGAGTTTTCGCGCGTTGTGTAGGGGGTGACGGTTTCTCGGTTCGGAGACCTAGAATGTTGCCGTTCCGTCATCTATACGGACACCGTCACTTCGCCCGAACAGGGGTTACCTCACATGAAACGTACGTATCAACCGAACAACCGACGCCGCAAGCGCAAGCACGGATTCCGATCCCGCATGCGTACGCGCGCAGGCCGGGCGACGGTCAAGCGTCGCCGCACCAAAGGCCGTCACGAACTCTCTGCCTAAGCGGCAAGAGTTCGTCTCGCTTCGTTCTGCAACGCGATTCTCATCGGTCTACCGGTCGGGCGTGCGCAGTTCACGAGGCGGCGTTCTGGTCCTCCAGGACGAGGGAGATCCGGGCCAGCCCCAGGTGGGCTTTGTAGCTGGGAGGAAGGTAGGAAATGCAATCAAGCGCAACAGGGCGAAGCGACGTGTGCGTGAAGCCATGCGACGAACTCCTCTCCAAGACGGCACCGCCTACATCGTGGTCTCGTCACCGGCTGTCCTCGATGCAGAATTCACTACGCTCGCGGTATGGCTCGACGAAGCCATCGAGGCGAACCGCATGAAGTCATCAAGGAAGAACTCGTGACCGAAGCTACGAGGCGCAACCCGATCGCAGTCGCGATGCTCGCTCTCATTCGCACGTACCAGAGGACATTGTCCCCTCTCCTTGGTGCGAAGTGCCGATTCCACCCGAGTTGTTCCCGATATACGTACGAAGCCATCGAGGTACACGGTGCCTTGAGGGGCTCGTGGCTTGGGATCAAGCGGATCGGCCGCTGTCAACCTTTCCATGAGGGAGGATTCGACCCCGTGCCGGGCTCGGAGGCCACTCCCAATCAGCCGATGCAAGGGAGTGCCTCGTGAGCTTCGCCCCATGGGAGTGGTTGCTGAGCCTGCTTGGCACGCTCCTAGCGTTCTTCTACGACCTTATTCCAGAATATGGAATTGCGATCATCTTGCTGACCGTCACGGTCAGCCTGCTGCTGTTCCCGCTGACCGTCAAACAGACGCGGTCGATGAAGGCCATGCAGGAGATCCAACCCGAGGTCAAGAAGCTCCAGAAGGAGCTTAAGGGGGATAAAGAGGAGCTCAACAAGCATCTCATGGAGCTCTACAAAGAGCGCGGTGTAAACCCTGCTGCAGGATGTCTCCCCTTGATCGTCCAGATGCCGATCTGGTTTGCGCTCTACCGCGTTCTCTGGCAGGGACATGGAATCCCTGAGGATTCAGCCCTCAAGGAAGTGCTCGAGGCCGCTGGAAGCCTGCTCTACAACACCGACGAATCGGGGGCCCGCACCCTCGTAGACGGATGGCAGAACATTTCGGGGGAGGCGATAGATGCAGTCAAGTTCCTGGGGATGAACCTGCTCGTGCGACCAGGGGACGCCGTAAGCCTCGACAATGTCGCTGGATCGCTCCCGTACCTCGTGATGATCGCCGTGATCGTAGCTGCCGGATTTTACCAGCAGGTGCAGACGAGCCGTAAACGCACGGACGGTCCCGCCCAGGAGCAGAACAGCCAGATGGCGGGCATGCAGAACGCAATGAAGATCATGCCTTTCGTCTTCGGCTTCATCACCTGGAACTTCGTAGCCGGCCTCGGTCTCTACTTCGCCACCTCCAACCTTTTCCGCGTCGGACAGCAAGCCTTCATTCTCCGGTTGGGAGATGATGGAGGGTCCAGTGGAAAGGCCGAGTCTTCGGCAGAGGACGATCCGGATCCTTCGGATACGCCCCCGAACGGCAACGGCCCATCACCCAACGCAAGCAAGAAGCGCAACCGCAGAAGAAAGAAGTAGCCCGATGGATTGGGTTGAAGTACAGGGAAAGACCGTCGACCTGGCCGTTGAAGTGGCCATGGGCGAGCTCGGTCTGAAGAACAAGAGCGATGCTCAAATAGAGATCATCCAGGAGCCGGCCACCAGTTTCCTTGGTATGGGAGGAAAGGACGCCATCGTCAAGGTGACGAAGGCCCCGAGTCGGCGGAATCGTAGCCGCGGCCGCGGCAAGGGTGGTCGGGGTGGAGACAACCGGTCCTCCAAGCAGGGAAGCCGGAGCAGCAGCGGAGGCGGATCGAAGAACTCGAATCCGCAACAGCAGAAGAGTCAACAGAATACGTCCGGTTCGAAGAAGAAACCGGCTCATTCCAAGGAAGACAGGGAAAAGGTGCAGCGCGACGACCGCCCAGAAGCCGCCCCCATCGAGGAACAGGCAAAGGTGGCTGCTGGTTTTCTGACCGGCCTACTCGGCGCCTTCGGCCTTGAGGGCGAAGTGAACACCCGTATCGATGACGGCGTCCTGTATCTGGATGTTGTCGGAGAGCAGACGGAAGCCCTCGTCGGATCAAAAGGATCCGTGATGTACTCGGTTCTCGAGCTCACCCGTACCGTGGTGCAGCGAAAGACCTATGGCGCCCCTCGGATGAGAATCGACATCGCCGGATATGCAGAGCGAAGGAGTGAGGCCCTGACGATCTATACAGGGAAACTCGCCACGCAGGTCGTGGAGGAAGAGACCGAGATCATGCTCGAGGCGATGAACGCAGCAGACCGCAAGGTCATACACGATGCTGTGGCCGAGATCGAGCATGTACGCTCGTACTCCGAAGGCGAAGATCCCCGTCGCGCCGTGGTGCTCGCCTACGAAGCCTGACACCAACCACCCGCCAATAGTTGAGAAGAGGGCCCTCCGGGGCCCTCTTCTCATTGTTCCACGTGAAACACTGGGCTCCCGTCCCCCCTTCAGGGGGGACGGGAGCCCAGTGAGTTAGGGGGGTCTGCGAGCCCGCGAGCCTGGAGTGGCTGGAAATGCTGGCTCCGGGGCTGAGGTCTGAGGCCTGAAATCCCCCTGGCTCGCCTTGCTCGCCCGTCCCCCCTGAAAGGAGGACGAAGGGACGAGGCCGACAGCAGCGTAACTGTTTCACGTGAAACAATGAGGTGGGGGGCGATCGTTGTTAGCGTTGGCATATGACCGATCAGGAACAACTCCGTGCTGTTGCCGAATGGCTTGGGATGTCGTTGACCCCCGAGCAAGAGCAGCGACTCCTTCGATTTGCTGAGCTGCTGGCCAGTGAAGGTCTTGCGGGAGGTGGTATTGGACCCCACGAGGCTCCAAGGATGATCGACCGACACATCTGCGACAGCCTCGTGTATCTGATCGCGATCGAGCCACACCAGAGTACCGTTATCGACGTCGGTTCCGGTGTGGGCCTGCCGGGGATCCCGATCGCCATCGGTAGACCGGATCTCGAAGTGACGCTGCTCGACCGGTCGCAACGAAGAACCGACCTCGCACGCCGTGCCGTTCGTATCCTTGGGCTTGACAACGTGACTGTTGAAACGGGTGACGTCAAGGGGGCCAACGGATCCTGGGACGTCGTCACATTCCGGGCTTCACTTGCCCCGGATGCGGCAGTAGAGGCGTTCGAGGCGTTGGCCGCGAGCACGGGCATCGGTGTATTCGGCGTATCCCGTCTCCCCGATAACCCCAGCGTTCCCGAGCCACCGCCCGGTATCTCGTACGAATTGCGCCAGGAAGCGAGCGAGGTACTTGACTCGCCCAGTTGGCTCCTTAGGATGAGACATCTATGACCGATCCTATTCTTGACCGCATCCAAAGGAAGCAGTGATGGCTGAAGCCACGACCGTAGCTATCGCCAATCAAAAGGGCGGCGTCGGGAAGTCCACGACAACGATCAACCTTGGTGCAGGAATGGCGCTCCAGGGGGAACGGGTGCTGATCGTCGATCTCGACCCACAGGGCAACACGAGTTCTGGTCTCGGCGTCGACCGTGCTGCCATCGAGTTGTCGACATACGAACTGCTGGTCGATGACGAGGTGTCCGTTGGAGACGTGCTGGAACCAACGTCGGTACGAGATCTACACATTATCCCTGCAACCATTGAGCTTGCCGGTGCTGAGATCGAGCTCGTGTCAATGTTCTCACGGGAACAGCGTCTGAAACAGGCGCTATCCACGGTGCTCGATGATTACGATTTCGTCTTGATAGATTGCCCTCCTTCGCTTGGTCTTCTGACGATCAATGGCCTCACAGCAGCGAACGAAGTGCTGATCCCCATTCAGTGTGAGTACTACGCACTTGAAGGCGTGAGTCAACTGACGCGGAACATAGGATTGGTCCAGCAGAACATCAACCCTCAACTAGAGGTTGAAGGTGTGGTCCTCACCATGTTCGATGGGCGAACGACCCTGTCGAGTGACGTCGCGTCGCAGGTGCGGAGCCACTTTGGGAAGACAGCGTATAAGACAGTGATCCCGCGAACCGTCCGGCTGAGTGAGGCCCCCTCCTACGGGGAGCCCATCGAAGCCTACGACGAGATGTCGCGAGGAGCCATCGCGTACAGGGAACTGGCACGAGAGTTCAGGAGAAGGCATGGCCGCACGTAAGGGAGGGCTGGGCCGAGGGCTCGATGCCCTTATCCCCCAAGAGCTAGTAACGGAAGGCTTTGCGGAGCTTTCGGTCAAGGATATTCAACCGAATCCGCAACAGCCGCGCACCGATTTCGGGGCAGAATCTATCAAAGTCCTGGCGGATTCCATCCGTTCCGTGGGGGTTCTTCAGCCTGTTGTGGTGCGCAAGGTAGACGACGGCTATGTCCTCGTCGCTGGCGAGCGACGGCTACGAGCGGCGAAGAAGGCACGCCTGAAGACCATCCCGGCCGTGATCCGGGGCGACGGCTCCGACAGCGACGATCTCACGGAGGCCCTGGTCGAGAACCTCCAGCGTGAGAACCTGTCGGTACTCGAGGAGGCAGCGGCCTACAACCATCTTCTGGAAGATTTTGGAATGACTCACGAAGAGGTCGCTTCGCACGTCGGGCGCAGTAGGAGTGCGGTGTCGAACACCGTGAGGCTTCTGGCACTCCCCGGGCCGATCCTCGCCATGCTCCAAAACGGTGAACTGACGGCCGGCCATGCCCGCGCACTGCTCGGCACCGACGACGAGGCCTATGCCGTTCACATCGCTGAGAGGGCCGTTGCAGAGGGTTGGACGGTTCGAAGGGTCGAGGAGGCCATACGACTTCGATCGACACAGAGCGCGTCCGGAAAGCGGGGACCTGCGGCGGTTCGCCCAGCAGCCATCATCGAGTTGGAACTGAAACTCCAAGAGCGGCTCGGTACCAAGGTCAAGATCGACTATCGGGGCAAGGGCGGGCGGATCACGATCAAGTACGCATCCTCGGACGATCTTGAGCGTATATATCGCCACTTGTTCGAGCCAGGGGCATAGCCCCGTCTACTCGTCTTTGGGCGTCTCGTAGAGAGATGCGACGACGTTCGCGACGATGCGTCCCGTTCGGCGATTCATCGAGCGGAGTGCGACCACCACTGCTGGCGCCCGGGTCTCCTTGAGGATGGGCACGGTTCGGCCAACCGGCGAAACGCCTAGCCGATCCGCCAGGGCCTGTGCGACCGCCATCCCTGCCTCTGACCTGGAGTGCTCCGAACTGAAGTAGTAGATACCGTCGTCGCCCTCTTCCGGCACGAAGAAGCCGATCACGATGTCGACGTTCATCCTGTTGGCCTTCTGCGACCGCAGTCGCGGCGGCGGAGCCGTATCGATGGAGCGACTCAGAGTGGAGATACCTCCCAGAATTTGGATGGCAGAGCTTGCCTCGACCGCTGCCATCCAGGTTGCATCGGACTCGTCGGTCGTCCGACACTCCGGATCCAGATAGACCCGCTGGCCTGAGATGGAGGGGGGCATCTGATCGAGCCACTGACGCTCCCTGACAGACTCCCTGCCTTGTTTTTGAGTAGCGAGGTCGACCAGACGGAGTTCAGCGCCGACCTTGTCTCCGGCGATCCCGTCCTCAGCCATCTGGCTGTTGTGTTGGAAGTCGAGCAGACCAGCGAGGGAGTCAGGGCCGAAGATCCCGTCGACCTTCCCGGTGTCGAAGCCAAGAGAGTTGAGCCTGGCCTGTAGTTCAGCGACATCGTCCCCACGCATCATCGGAACGCGGTGGTAGATCATGCGGTCACCGAGGCGGTAGCCGGCCTCCACGAGGGAGCGCCAGGTCTCCGACCCGACGATCCCATCGACAGGGAGGCCCCTGGAATCCTGAAATTCAGAGACTGCCGCGAACGTGGCGTCGCCGAAAACAGCATCGCCATCGGTGTCACATTCGAACCCGAGCGCGGTCAACCGGTCCTGGACATCTCTGACCGGTTCGCCTCGATCCCCGCGGTGATAGAGCCTCACGACTCAATCGTGCCAGATTTGGAGCTAGTTGGTGAACTCCATCAGCTCCGTCTCGAGCTGACCCTTCGAGCGGGCGCCTATCAGTCTGCGCTTCTCTTCACCGTTTTGGAAGACGATCATGGTCGGGATACTCATGACCGAGTAGGCAGAAGCGGTGCCTGGGTTCTCGTCGATGTTGAGTTTGGCGATGGTGAGCTTGCCGGCGTTCTCCTCGGCGAGCTCTTCTAGTGGTCCATTCATCATCTTGCATGGACCGCACCATTCAGCCCAGAAATCGACGAGCGTTGGGGTGTCTGATCCGATGGTCGATGTGAAATCGCCGTCGTTGACGACCTTTGTGTGCTGACCCATGGTGATTCTCCTTGTTCTATCGGTAACAACCGATCGATGTGTGTTCTGATTCCTCAGTGATGTCCGTCGAGCCAGCGCTCAGCATCGAGTGCTGCCTGACATCCCATCCCTGCGGCTGTGACCGCTTGGCGGTAGACCTTGTCCGTGACGTCGCCGGCAGCGTAGACCCCCTCAACCGAGGTGAGGGTTTGGCCGGGTTCCGTAACGATGTACGCGTCGTCGTCGAGTTCGAGGCGGTCCACGAACACCTTCGTGTTGGGATCGTGCCCAATCGCAACGAACACACCGTCCGTCTTGAGTTCCGTGACCTCGTCAGTGAGCGTGTCCCGTATCTTGACGCCTTCAACAACCGTATCGCCGTAGACCTCGTCGACCGTGGTGTTCCACATGACTTCGATCTTCGGGTGGTCGATGACCCGTGAGCTCATGATGGTCGACGCCCGGAACTCGTCCCTCCGGTGAAGAACGGTGACCTTGGATGCGAACTTGGTGAGGAAGAGAGCCTCTTCCATGGCGGTGTCTCCGCCACCGACGACGACCAACTCCTTGTCCCTGAAGAAGAACCCATCGCACGTGGCGCATGCTGAGACGCCGAATCCGGTGAGCCGTGACTCGCCCGTCACGCCGAGCCATCGTGCTGAGGCACCTGTCGAGATGACGATGCTGTCGCCCTCGTACAGGTCCTGTCCGACCCACACCTTGAAGGGGCGTTCACTGAAGTCGACGTCGGTCACGTTGGACGTGACGATCCGCGTACCGAAGCGTTCGGCCTGCTTGCGCATCTGCTCCATGAGTTCCGGCCCCATGACGCCATCGGGGAATCCCGGAAAGTTCTCGACATCAGTAGTGATCATGAGTTGGCCGCCACGCTCCATGCCTTCGACCATGAGTGGCTCAAGCCCGGCTCTGGCCGCATAGATGGCTGCGGTGAGACCCGCGGGACCGCTCCCGATGATGATCATCTTCTCGGACATGTTCCTACTCCTCGTGAGGCTTCCTGTCTTGGGGATATCTTCGAATCCACACGACCGCACCTGCGATGATGAGGATGACTCCGACGACGGCGTACGCCGTCTCGATATCTCCCATAAGCGTCCCGAGCGCCCGGAATATTCCGACGAGCAGCCAGAAGATGGCCATCACGCCTGCGGTGATGAGGATCAGTGCAACGGCGGTCCATGTGATCGCCGTCGCGGCCCTATCGACAGACATCTCGCGCACTTTTGTCGCGACCAACTCAAGGAGGTCCGCGATTCGAGCGGAGAGCGGTGGGGTGCGGTCTGTCATGGGTGACAAGACTAGTGGTCGCGGGTGCCCAGCTCAGCTTCCGGGGCTGACAACTGCGCAGGTTTCGAGGTCGACGCTCATTGCGCCGCCGATGCCGTCGTCGAACACGATGCCGAGATGGGCGACCTGGGTTGGCCCGGAACTGTCCACCCCGAACAGGACGATGTCGGTCGCGTTCGGAGGAAGCTGCCCAGAGACCTGGCTGATACATTCCGCCAGCACATCCGCGTTGACCGATGCCGACTCCGTGTAACCGAGGGCGTTGAGTTGATCCTGCACAGCTTCCGGGCTTTCCTCGCCGGCGGTCGCTTCGAGTACTTCAACAAGGTCTGCGCCGTCGAGGTCAACAACGGCTACAGGGGCCGGTGCGGCAAGTGACTCCTCCTCGGGTGCGTCGAACTGACTTGCTCCATCATCGGTAGTGGAACCCTGGGCGGCCGAGTCCCTGGCGGCAGGATCCTCGGGTGCTTCGGCGGCTGCAGCTGCGGATGCGACGATCGTCGTTTCGGCGCTCGAGTCGTCAGATTCCGAGAGCCCGGGCATGATGAATATCGCGGTGACCGCTGCGGCTGCCGTTGCGATCCCTGCGATGGGCATCCACCAAGCCTTCCGTTTCCTGGCGATGGGAACGACCGCTGCCGCTGACTCAAGATGAAGTTGTGAAACGAGAGCGGTGTTGAGTGCGTCCTTCTCAGCCACCGCCATCGATGCGATCGGCAGTTCTGCAAGCGAGGCATGAACCGCGAGTTGCTCTGCGTACGCAGCGGAGAGTTCAGGATCGGCCATGATGCGCGCAAGGGCGGTCTCAGCCCCGGAGTTGCTGAGTTCGCTTTCGATCAGATCGACGATGAGGTTGAGGTCTTGGTCGTTCATGGTGCTCCGTCTTCACGGTTTAGAGGTTCGGGAGGTGGTGTGAGGTTCCCAAGAACTTTGGCAAGTTGCTTCCGGGCCCTGAACAGTCGGCTTTTGACCGTTCCTGTTGGTACTTCGAGGGTATCGCTGGCCTGCTCTAGCGACATGCCCATGAGATCTACCAGCACCACTGCGGACCTGAACTCGGGGCTGAGCGTCGAGAGAGCAGCCTCGATGTCCGGCCGAAGCTCTACCGCCGTGAAGGCATCGCCGCTTGCGATATCGGCGGGGTCGTGCCCTTCTGGCAGTGAATCGGTCTGTTGACGTTTCTGTCTACGCAGGTGGTCGTAGCAGGTGTTGACAGCGACCCGGTAAAGCCATGTGGAGAACGCAGCCTTCGCTTGGAATCTGTCAGCCTTCCGAAAGACGGTCAGGAAGGTGTCCTGTGTCGCATCGAGTGCGGCGTCACGGTCGCGTAGCATTCGCAGACAGATTCCGAACACACGGTCCTGGTGAGCGTCCATGAGCTCGTTGAACGCGTCGATATCGCCTGAGAGATATCGGTCTATGAGTTCGATGTCGAGGTCGGCGCGATCGGTCATGTGAAACGGAGAGTAGACATTGAGTCGGGCTCAAAGAGGATGGAATCCGCTTGACGACAGGACGTCAAGATGCGAAACGAACCTCGTTGATGATCGTCTGGAACGTCTCGTCCGGCCGCTCCGGCAGGTCGATGAACCACAGCCTCCAAACACCGCCACCCCGCACGGGCAGATGCGCCCTGACCTCCGAGGTCTGCAGCGTGCCGCGAAGGATGTGCTCCCATCCATCGGGACTGTCAGGGATGCTCTCCGACCATCCGATGAGGTAGGTGGTCTCTGACAGCCCCCGGATGAACATCGTGGAGGGTGTTCCATCCACGTCGAAGACGAGTCCAACGCCATCCTTGAACTCGCGGATCGGCATGGAGTACGCCTCTGTCCGCCACGACGTAGAGGGATCGCCGTCGATGACGTTCGTGACCTCGTCGTTGCTCTCTTTCTCATCTCCGAGGGGGTCGTACACGACAACTTCGTTGACGAGGAGAACTCCGGAATCGTCCAACGCGTCGACATCGATGGGTGTGGTCGGGGTTGGCGATGCCGGACTCGCAGCGACCGGGTAGAGGAAAGGTGAGTCAGGGTCGAAGTCCGCAGCGAGGCCGACAGCCGCTATCAGTGAGATGGCTGCAGCGATGAGTCCGAACATGATCAGTGCACGCCATGGCCTGGATGGCTCGTCAGATCCAAGGGGCTCGTAGGTGACAGCGCTGAGTGCGGCTGCCATGGCCGACGCGTCGAGAGTCCCGGTGATGCCAGCGATGAGCGCTTCATCGACCGAGGGATGTACGCCTTCGAGGACGCTCGAGGGCATGATGTCCGTGTCTTCGGTGCCTGTCAGTCCCGCCCGGAGAACCTCGGCAAGTGCCTTGGTATCGGACGCTGCATCGGTCCAACGCCTCTTGCGGCCGAATGCAGCGATCTTCGCAGGGTGTGCGGCGGAGAAGTGCACCGCTGAGGTGTCGATCGCGCCGTGCACCGCACCCGTCTCATGGAAACGGGAGAGAGCGAGGCACATACCCGCTGCGTTGGGAAGGAACTCTTCGACGGGGAGGCCCTCACCTGCACGCATCCGGTCTGCGAACGTGACACCGCCGTCCCACTCGCTGACGGAGTACGCGGACGCCGCTGTCTCGCCCGCGGCGAATACCTTCTGGAGATGGAGTTCAGTGAGACCCGCTGCCGCTCGGACGCCGTCGAGGAACGATGTGCGCCGACCAACGGACGCTTCGGCTGCGAGATAGCGGACGAGAACGGGTCGATCGAGCGACTCGTCCTGTGCGAGCCACTCCTCGATGTCTCCATCACTTCCGAGACGTATGTTGAGGCGGTACCGCTCGGGTAGGCGAGGAGGCATCAGTGACAGGGCACTAGCTGATCCTGAGAACTGCCAGCGACTCTGGGAGAAGTACGAACCCCTCGGACTCGTAGAGGGTGGTCGCTCCGCTGTTCTCACTCTGCGTATTGAGGAGCAGCGCCTTGGAACCGGCGCGCTTCGCACCCCTTGCCGCGGCTCGGATGAGGCTGCGCCCCATGCCCTGACCCTGCCAATCCGGGTGGACCGCGACACGTTGCAGATACGAGATGGCATGCCCATAGCCGACCACCGCATAGCCAGTGAAGCCCTCCGCACCATCGTTGATGACGAAGAGACTCGATCGTGCAGTGGCCTGTGTTGCCTCATGCAGTGCGTTGTAGTCGAACCGCCAGAAGGGTTCGAACGCGGCACGGTCGATCTCGAGTAACGCCTCAAGGTCGACGTCGGCATCCCTGACAACGAGGTGATCGGGTGCTGGAAGGCTCGCCTCGAGCGACCTGCGCATCAACGAGAGGTCGAGGTGGGGTGTGAACCCAGCGGCCTCCCACGGGCCCCTTGCCGATGCGGCCAGAGGGGTTGACAGAACAGACGGAGCACCCAGATCCATCATCCGCCGAGCGCAATCGGCGAGGAAGGTCGCGCCACCTCTCACCATTCTGAGATGGGCGTCGAGGTAGCTGTCGTTCCACGGACGGGCCTCAGCGCGGGACCACCCGCGTCGTAGCGACACGGTCCCTGGCCAGGTCCCTCTTTGGAATACGCGATGTGATGTGTCCGTGAGTGCCATCGACTCCCCATAGGCTTGGCACGACTTCCGTAGGCTACTCCCGATCGAGAGTGCCGCAGCACATGGCAGAATCAAGGGATGTCGGTCCACCTCATCACGCACGACTTCAGTCTGCAGCACCGCACTCCCGTCGGCCATCCCGAGAGAGTCGAGCGCGTTACCTCGGTGATAGAGGCTGTGAAGGCGTCAACTCACGACGTGGTCGAATGGGATGCGCCCGAGGTCGACATGGCACTTCTCGAGACGATCCATGACCGGTCGTACATAGATCACATCCAGGCGTTCTGCCTCGGTGGTGGAGGTGCGCTGGATCCTGACACCCATGTTGTCCCCGCGTCATGGCACGCCGCACTCCACGCCGCCGGGGCCGGCCCATTTGCAGCAGATCTTCTTCGCAAGCGGTCGGGGACCGCCTTCGTGGCGGTGAGGCCTCCCGGACATCATGCCGAGCGCCACCAGGCGATGGGCTTCTGCCTCTTCAACAACATCGCGGTGACTGCGTCGTATCTCTTGGAGATGGGTGACAAGGTCGCCATCGTCGATTGGGACGTCCACCATGGCAACGGAACCCAACACTCGTTCTATCCGAACGAAGACCTGCTGTACGTGTCGCTTCACGAATTCCCGTTCTATCCCGGGACAGGGTGGGTCACCGAGGTTGGCGAAGGTGTGGGCAGGGGTGCCACGGTCAACATCCCACTCCCGGGCGGCACCGCGGCGTCCTCGTATCTGGCCGCGTTCAGTCGACTTGTGATACCTGTGCTCGGCGAGTTCCGGCCAGACTGGATTCTCGTGAGCAACGGGTATGACGCCCACGTTCGTGACCCACTCGGTGGACTCAATCTCGAGTCCGACCACTATGGATGGATGGCGAACGCCCTCGTGTCTGTGGTTCCGAGCAACAGGGTCATCGCGTTCCTCGAAGGGGGATACGACCTCGGGGCCCTTGGAGAAGCTTCCGTCGCGACGATCGATGGGTTGACAGGCCGAATCGCCGATCCTGTATGGCCTACAGAGGTTCAAGGGTCCGCTGCCAAGGTCGTAGATCTTGCTGTTGAGGAGATCGGGAGACACTGGAAGATTCGTTAAGCAGACTTCGGAGTCAGCCGATAACGCGTTGTGGGCATCACGACGTTGGAAGGCTACAAACATGACGACACCGAGTCTTGACGAACTTCTTGAGAAGTTGGTCTCTTCGGGAGCAACGGACCTTCATCTGAAGGTCGGATCTCCTCCGGCATACCGGATCAACGGAGAGGTACACACGGCCGAACTCGCTCCCCTTACCGCCGAACAGACCGAGGCACTGCTCCGTCCGCAATTGCCGGACCATGTCTCGATGCCGAGTCCGGGAAACGACGTGGACTTCGCATGGGGTACGACGGAACTCGGACGGTTCAAGGTCTCCAGTTACACACAGCGTGGATCCATCAGCGTCGTGATCCGCCGCGTGCCCTCAGAGAGCAAGACGCTCACTGACCTGGGACTCCCTTCGACGATCACGAAACTCTGTGATGAACGAAGCGGGCTCATCGTGATATCGGGTCCCGTGGGCTCAGGGAAGAGAACCACGTGCGCCGCCATCATCGATCACATCAATACCAATCGTCGTGCGAACATCATCACGCTCGAGGATCCCATCGGTGTGCTGCACAAGGACAAACGCTCCATCATCAGCCAGCGCGAGGTTGGCGTCGACATCGAGTCGATGGGGGCTGGAATCGCCTCAG
Source organism: uncultured Kiloniellales bacterium (assembly GCA_964196275.1). Classification (GTDB taxonomy): domain Bacteria; phylum Actinomycetota; class Acidimicrobiia; order Spongiisociales; family UBA5794; genus UBA5794. The sequence goes on from CAXMSN010000004.1 coordinate 42,322, forward strand.
CCGTTCGACAAGATCCAGACGTCATCTATCTCGGGGAACTGAAGGACCGCGAGACGATTGAAGGAGCACTCACGGCTGCCGAGAACGGTTATCTCGTACTCAGCACGATGTACACGACGGACGCATGTGAGACCGTGTATCGGATGCTCGATTCGTTCCCCGCATACCTCGAACGCAGGGTGCGCCAGATGCTCTCGTCTTCGCTGACAGCGATCGTGTCCCAGAGGTTGCTGCCAAGCAACGACGGGCCGGGCCTCACGGCCGCCGTCGAGATCCTGCTCAACACCGAAGGCGTTCATGAGCGCCTGTCAGGTGAGAAAGACATCGAAACGCTGTACGAAGCCGTCGCTGAGGGTGGGTTCTTCGGGATGCAGACGCTGGACCAAGCGATGGTGGCGAAGTACGAGGCCGGAGAGGTCTCGTTCTCAGATGCCCTCTTGCATGTCGCTTCGCCACGTGAGTTCAAGCTCGCTACAGGGGAGATCGCTGCAGCCGTCTAGCCAACGCAGCAGCAGCGGTCTAGCCAACGCAGCAGCAGCGGTCTGTCCGATCGGACAGCACGGGCTCTACGCTTCACGGATGCCGAGCTTCACCTGTCGCGATTGTGGCGCATCCTTCTCACTGTCCCAGACGGTGCTTGATCGCTATCCGGGATGGACTCCGTCCCAGTGCATGGATTGCCGACCGGCGGCCAAAAAGCAGAAGGCCAATTCGAGCGAAGCGAACGGCGTTGGACACAAAGATCCGACCTCAGGCGTGTTCACCGACGGGAGCGCCGTCCCGAATCCGGGCGAAGGTGGGTGGGGGGCTGTGTACGTCCTCGAAGGCAGCGTGGTTGGAGAAGCGAGCGGATACGGCGGCGAGACGACGAACAACCGGATGGAATTCACCGCCCTTATCGAGGCGGCCGATCTGGTTCCCGCTGGCACCGAGACGACGGTGTACTCGGACTCGAAACTGGCAGTCCAGACGATCAACGAGTGGGCAGAGGGCTGGAAGCGCAGGGGCTGGAAGCGAAAGAGTGGCGCTGTCGAGAACCTAGATCTCGTCAAGGCAGCGTACGAGAAGTACCGGTTGCGCCCCGATCTCACGCTCGTGTGGATCAAGGCGCATGTCGGGTACACATGGAACGAGTACGCGGACGAACTTGCGAACAAGGCAAGGGCAGAAGGCCCATGATCCCAGAAAGACTCCAAGCAGTTCTTGATGATGAGGTGCGTTCGTTGGCGGCTGCATTCGATCAGGCCGGCCATCCGCTGTATCTCGTTGGCGGATCGGTCAGGGATGCCATGCTCGACCGCACCCTGCCTGAGGGCATGAACGCCGATCGTGACTTCACGACTTCCGCGATGCCTGACGAGATCGAACGGATCGGCGCCGAGTGGGCCTCGTCGGTGTTCCTGGCAGGTAAGGACTTCGGGACGATTGGCCTCGTGCGAAATGGTCAGACGTACGAGGTGACGACGTATCGGTCCGAGATGTACCGCGACGAATCACGGAAGCCATCGGTCACGTTCGGCTCCAGCCTGAGCGAGGACCTCTCCCGCCGTGACTTCACAGTGAACGCCATGGCGCTGCGGGTTCCTGTCGGCGGGGAGGACGCGCCAGAGATGGTGGATCCCTACGGAGGGCTGGAAGATCTCATTGCAGGGGTGCTGCGCACACCTCTGGCCCCCGAGACCCTGTTCGCCGACGACCCTCTTCGGATGCTGCGACTGTTCCGGTTCGTGTCGACCCTCGGTTTCACGCCTGACGAGGCCGCACTTGATGCCGTGGAGCAGATGCGGGGAAGATTGTCGATCATCTCGGCTGAGCGCATTCGCGCCGAATTCGACAAGTTGATGATCGGTGACAATGTCACCGTCGCTCTTGAGTTGCTCGTAGGAAGTGGGCTTGCGTCGGAGTTCATCCCTGAGATCCCGGCGCTGGCCGTTGAACAGGATCCCGTTCACCAACACAAGGATGTCCTTGCGCACACGATCGCTGTTGTGGGAAAGACCGAGCCCAGACTCAGGCTTCGACTGGCTGCCCTGTTCCACGACATCGGCAAACCGGATACCCGCTCGTTCGCGAAAGGTGGTGTCTCGTTCCATCACCACGAGGTTGTTGGCGCCAGGATGACCCGCCGACGGATGAAGGAACTTCGGTACTCCAACGACATGATCGAAGAGACGGCGAACCTGGTCTTCCTTCACATGAGGCCACACACCTTCAAGATGGGTTGGACCGACTCCGCTGTCCGCCGGTACGTGAGGGATGCAGGGCCACTCCTTGAAGATCTGAACGAGCTCGTCCGAAGCGATGTCACCACGCGTAATGCCAGAAGGGCCCGAACCATCTCTCGGCGGATAGACGAGCTCGAAGAGCGGATCGAGGAACTCCGTGAACGCGAAGAGCTTGATGCGCTGCGTCCACCCATCGACGGGAACGACATCATGAAGTACCTCGACATCAAGCCATCGAGAGCGGTCGGGGACATCATGGACATGCTGCTTGAGAGGCGGATCGAAGAAGGTCCGTATACGCCCGAGGACGCCTACGAACTCCTTGATGAGTGGAGGGAAGCCAATCCCTCTGTTTGAGCGCCAAGGAACGCGTGCATAAAAGCCCGCATATGCGTATACTCATCGATTCGCGACGTTGAGAAGATGGATGAAGACCGCAGCAATACTGGGTGCCTCCGGGTACGGGGGAGGCGAACTGATCAGGTTCCTCGATGCCCACGCCGAGTTCGAGGTGGCGTTTCTCGGAGCCCACACCAAGGCGGGCCTCGCTCTCTCGGAGGTGCATCCGCAACTCACCGGTGGTAATCGGACGCTCGAGCGCTTCGACCCGACCGCCATCGATGGAATCGATGTTGCCTTTCTTGCCTTGCCCCATGGGTCATCTGCCGAACCTGCGATGGAGTTGCTTGCACAAGGTGTGACCGTCATCGATCTGGGCAGCGATTTCAGACTCGACTCACCCGAGCGCTACACACAGGCGTACGGCTCAGATCATCCCTTCCCGGATGAACTCGGCCGATGGGCGTACGGGATACCGGAACTGTTCAGGGACCAGATAGCGTCATCGGATCGTGTTGCCGCACCTGGCTGCTTCCCCACATCTGCGGTTCTCCCCGTGTCTCCGCTCGTCGCCGCGGGCCTTGTGTCCTCGTCCGGGATCATCGTCGACTCGATGACCGGAGTGTCGGGCGCTGGCCGAGGCGCATCAGAGGGCCTCTCGTTCGGGGCCATCGACGAGTCGGTCAAGGCGTACAAGATTCTGTCGCACAGACATCAGCCAGAGATGGAACAGGCGCTTGGTGCGGTGTCCGGCGGTTCAGTCCAGATCGTGTTCACACCGCACCTCGTGCCGATGCAGAGGGGGATCCTCTCGACGATCTACATGCACACGGTCGAGGGGACAACGTCCACCGATATCGAGGAGGCGTTCGACAAGACCTACGGATCGGATCCGTTTGTCCGCCTCATCGACCGATCCCCGGAGACGCGGTGGGTCGTGGGATCGAACAACGCCCTGGTTTCTTATCACCTTGACGAGCCGACGGGCACGTTGATCGCCTTGTGTGCCATCGACAATCTCGTCAAGGGAGCTGCCGGCCAAGCGGTGCAGTGTGCGAACGTCATGTTCGGGTTCGACGAGACCGCTGGCCTCCCACAGCAAGGGTGGATGCCGTGAGCGTCGTCGCAGCGAAAGGATTCAGCGCCGCAGGAGTCGCTTCCGGCATCAAGGAGAATGGCCTCGACCTGTCGGTGGTCATTGCTGATGTGGGTTGTGCCGCCGCCGGTGTCTTCACGACCAATCAGGTGTGTGCTGCACCGGTGACCGTGAGCCGCACACATCTCGAAGAAGCGGATGCGGTCCGAGCCGTTGTGATCAACTCAGGCTGCGCAAATGCGGCCACCGGTTCGGAGGGGATGAGGAACGCTGAGGCCATGGCATCGATCATGGCCGAGGGGATCGGTTCTACCGGTTCGGAGGTACTCGTTGCCTCGACGGGCACGATCGGTCCGCAGTTGCCGATGGACATTGTTGCGTCAGGGATCGGGAAGGCGATCGCATCTTCGACCGATGCAGCCTCAGGCGGTGCGGACGCTGCGGCCGGCATCTTGACGACCGACGGCGTGATCAAGGAAGCGTCCCTCACCACGGACGGCTGGACGGTCGGCGGCATGGCCAAGGGCTCGGGGATGATCCGGCCGAACATGGCAACGATGATCGCTGTTCTCACCACCGACGCCGATGTTTCCTCTTCGGCCCTTGCAGAGGCTCTCGGTGCCGCGGCCGATGGTTCGTTCAACTCGCTCAACATCGATGGCTGCGAGTCGACCAATGACACCGCGGTGGTGCTGGCATCAGGCGCCTCGGGCGTAACGCCGAGCCAGGAGGACCTGACCTCGGCGCTTACGGAAGTGTGCCAATCGCTCGCAATGCAGATGGCGACGGACGCAGAGGGAGC
>CAXMSN010000005.1:0-12533 GCA_964196275.1 uncultured Kiloniellales bacterium
CGCCATCGATGTCCACCATGCTGTCACCCGGCGGCGTACCGAGATCGATCACAATATCGGCGTGATCCATCAGGCGGGAGCCCGACGGGTGGCCAGCCTCGCTCGCCATGGAGTGCTCGACGGCTGTCACGGCGACGACCGGCATGCCCCTGTTTCGAGCACCGATCGCAACCTCGATCGGCACGGCGGTCGACCCTCCTGCGGAGAAGACCATCATCACGTCGTTCTCTCCGAAGGTGAAGTTCGAGAGGATGACCTCACCCAGACCCTCGGTCCGCTCGATGAACATCGCCTGACGCTGACCGTTTGCACCGACAACCTGCGTGTGGAACGTCATTGAAAGTTCTGCGATCGGGTGGAAACCCGGGAACGAACCGTATCTCGGGAACATCTCCTCGAGAGGGATCCGCGAGTGGCCTGTCCCGAACAGATGAACAAGGCCTCCGCCTTCGATCGCGCCAGCGCACAGCTCTGCAGCTTCGATGATCCGATCCGTCTGGGTCTGCTCGATGGCGTCCACAAGCCCGCGAGCACCGCTGAACCAGTCCCGCACGTATCGCCTGGCGCGCTCATCGCCGTCGTGTGACATGTCCGCCTCCGTATTTCGATGTAACATCTAGATGTATAGACATCTTAACCCCCTGACGTAGCCCAGCAAGAGGGACACATATGGACGCGCCACAAGCGAGATACCTCGAGATCGCGGCTCACCTACGCGGCCTCGTATCGCGTTCTGACCCCGGTGACTTGCTGCCATCAGACGCTGAACTGTGCGAACAGTTCAGCGTCTCGCGCATGACCGCGAGACAGGCGGTGCAACTACTCGTCAACGAACACCTCGTCGAGCGTCGAAGAGGACGAGGCACGTTCGTCGCAGCCCGCAAGGTGCCACGATCTCTTGGATCTCCGCTGTCCTTTACCGAGAGCATGCGGCGGCGAGGGCTCACGACATCGTCGAAGCCCATCGAGTCACGCGTCTCAAAGGCCGATGGCCGTGAGGCACGCGCACTTGGTATCAACGTCGAGGATCCCGTGTACGTGATCGAACGGGTGCGGCACGCGGACGACACCCCCATGGCGATCGAACGGGTGGTGCTGCCTACTTCGATCGCAGCGTCCATCGACACAACGCTCGAATCAGGGTCGCTCCATGATGCCTTCGAGTCTGCCGGTCTGATCCCCAGCGAGGCCTACGCAGACGTGAGCGCTCGCCTGGCGACCGAACGGGAGCAAGAACAGCTCGACATGCAATCCATCGCGGTAGTGCTCGCGGAGGAGCGCACGATATTCGATCAGGATGGCCGACCGCTTGAGCACACGGTCACGCTGTACGCAGCGGATCGCTACAGCTTCTCAGCGGTGCTGGTTCGCGATTCCCAGGAGTCACCGGAGTGACGCTGACACGCCACCTCGGGCTGGATCTCGGTGGGACCAACATCAAGGCAGCCGTCCTCGAGTACACCGACGACGATGCCGTTCCCGTGGTCGTGCACAGCGAGTCCGTGCCCACGGAGGCCGAGTTAGGACCCGACCATGTGCGAGATCGCTTGGTGGGACTTGGGAGCGACATCATGAGCAACGTGAGCGGAATCACGACCCTCGGCCTCGGTGTCCCCGGTCTCTTCGATGCGGACACGGGGACCATCGAGATGTTCCCCAACCTCGCAGGCGATTGGGGTGGATACGGCTTGCGCACGGAGGTCGGCAAGGGCATCGGGCTGGGCGCAGCGATGATCAACGACGCGCGAGCGTTCACCCTTGCCGAGGGGACGATCGGCGCAGGCCGTGGCGCCAATGTGATGCTTGGAATCACCCTGGGCACCGGGATAGGCGGCGGTGTGATGATCGATGGTCGTCTCCACACCGGGGCGTTCGGCACGGCGGGGGAATTCGGCCATCAGACCGTCTCACCCGAGGGCCCGATATGTGGCTGCGGAAATCGAGGGTGCCTTGAAGCCGTGGCGAGGGGCGGCGTGATCTCGGCCGAAGCTGGCGCCGTCGATGTTGAAACCCTCTATGCAGCAGCAGCCACGGGCAACGAACTCGCAGCCAGAACTATCGAGCGGGCAAGCTTCTTCATGGCGATCGCCATCTCGAACGCGGTGGCCCTGCTCGGGGTCGACGTTGTTGTCGTCGGAGGAGGCGTCGTGGCCTCTGGAGACCTGGTGCTCGACCCGCTCCGTCAGGCAGTAACCGAGCGGGTAACGCTCGTCCCGACGAACGAGATACGGATCGTTGCTGCGGAACTGGGGCCGATGGCAGGTGCTATCGGAGCCGCGATAGCCGGGGTGAGCTAAGCGTCGACACGCCCTTTGTAGTCCTCGAGCATTGACTCAGTCCGGGTGGCACCGATTCGCTCGACACCGATGGACATCACTTCGAGTAGGCCGTCAAGCGTCCGTATGCCCCCTGCAGCCTTCACCTTCACGGCGGGCGACACCGTGGCACGCATCAGCACCAAATCTTCAATGGTCGCACCTGTATCAGCGAACCCCGTCGACGTCTTGACGAATGCGGCACCTGCATGCTCGGAAGCCACGCACGCGGCCACCTTCTGGTCGTGATCGAGGTACGCGTTCTCGAAGATCACCTTCACGATCGCATCGGATCCGGCGGCTTCTACGACGGCCGCTATGTCATCGGTCACGTACGCCACATCGCCAGACCGAAGCCGTGCGATGTTGAGGACCATGTCGAGTTCGACGGCACCATCGGCTATGCATCGTTCGGCTTCATACACCTTGGTAGCCGTCGTGTTCGACCCGTGCGGAAAACCAACCACCGTGCTTACCGGAACTCTTGATCCCTCCAACGCCTTGACTCCTAGGGAAATGTCACTCGGTCGCAGCGTCGCCGACGCTACCTGGTACTTCGCTGCGATAGCGCAGCCATCGAGCACGTCTGAGACCGTCAGTTCTGGTCGGAGAAGCGAATGATCGATCATCTTGGCGACTTGGTCGTAGGTGACGTCGTGAGCGGTGAGTTGTGTAGCCATGAGCCGACTCTACAGAGCTACGAATCCAAATGTCTAGACATTTGGATTCTCAACGGCAGATACGAGCATCGCTGCCCTGACCCGGAGCATCTCGAGATCCTCGATGTCGACAAGCCATCCACCCACCCCAGCGGCGACGGCGCCGGCTGAGAGATAGGACGCGACATTCGCCGCATCGATGCCTCCGGTGACCATCAGCGGGATGCCTCCAAGCGGCGCAGCCATGGCACGGACAAGCGCAGGGCCACCGACCGACGCGGGGAAGATCTTGATGGCTGCCGCACCGAGATCCCAAGCCGACATCACCTCGGTTGGGGTGAGCGCTCCGGGAACCATCGGATGGCCGTTCTCGACGGCCCAATCGACGATCCGGCGATCCGTGTGCGGTGCAACGAGGAACTCGGCCCCTGAATCGACGGCCTTGCGCGCATCGTCAATCGAAAGCACTGTCCCGGCACCGACGACATGCCCGGCTGACACCAACGCAGCGATCGTCCGCTCTGCATCCGGGCTGTCCATCGTTATCTCGAAGACGCGGATCCCTCCGTCGCTGCCGGCGGCGGCCACATCCATGCAACGTTGCGTGTCACTGCCACGCATGATGCCGACGAGGCGAGTGCCAGTCACTTCGTCGGGAAGCTTGAGGCGGGTCACCCGACCCCTCCTGTTACCGACCAGCCTCCATCGACGGCGATCGTCTGCCCTGTGATCGCCCGGGACTCATCTGAAAGCAGGAAGAGTCCTGCATCCGCGATCTGATCCGCCGTGAGCAGGCCATCGACAAGCGGCTGTTTTCGCTCCGCAAACGAAACGATGTCCGGGTCGGATGCGGCCCTGGCAGCCATTGGGGTGTCGACCAGGCCAGGTGCGACGGCGTTCACCCGGATCCCCATGGGTGCGTAGTACGAGGCCATTGACGTGGTCAACGCTATCTCGGCCCCTTTGATCGCAGCGTATGCATGCGTCGCGAACATGTCCGAAACGGGGGACGTGGCGAGCACACTTGTCACGAAGACGATCGACCCGCCGCTTTCGTATTCCAGCATCGACCGAACGGTCTCCCGTGCTGCAAGGAACGCTGGATGACCGTTCATCTCGAGTGTCTGTGCCCACCCATCCAGGGGGATCTCATGCACTGGTCCGTCTCCATGCCGTCGGCCGCTGCCTCCCGCGACAGCGAACAGGCCGTCGATACGACCGAATCTGCTCATCCCTTGAGTGAAGGCTTCGACAGTCACATCCTCGGCTGTCAGATCTGCAGCTGCCCAACCTGCCGTTCCACCGTCCGATTCGATCTCAGCGGCAAGTCTCTCGCAGGAGTCCTCGGACCGCGAGATGATGAACACGCTTGCGCCTTCTGCGGCGTACCTCCTGGCGCCGGCAGCGGCGATGCCGGACGCACCCGTCACGAAGACAACCTTCCCACCTAATCGATCAGTCACCAGCGCCTCCGAGAATCCATCGTCTTGCCGTCATTATGTCACTCATCGAATGCCTCGGTCGCCCCGACAGCACCGCAGACGACTGGTTCCCGAGGCCAACGCCATCAGAGACATTGCTACTATCGCAGGAAGCCACGGTGGCTGGGACAGGAGACGTTGATGGCACAGGAACGAGGCATGCTGGACGTCGAGCACCTGACCGCGCTGGTCGACGATGGCTCGATCGACACCGTTGTCGTCGGGTTCACGGATCACTATGGACGTGTCCACGGCAAGCGGTATGACGCATCGTTCTTCCTCAGCGATTGCGTCGACCATGGAACGCACGCATGCGACTACCTCCTCACAGTCGACATGGAGATGCAGCCGGTCGCTGGCTACAAATCCGCCAACTGGGATCTCGGCTATGGCGATTTCCACATGGTTCCCGACCTCGCGACCATGCGCATCGCAGACTGGCTCCAGTCGTCCGCGATCGTCCTGTGTGACGTCGTGGACAACACCACACACGAGCCGGTTGCTGTGGCACCGCGTTCGATGCTGAAGCGCCAGGTCGAAAGGCTTGAGGCTCTCGGGTTCACAGCGAAAGCAGCGTCGGAACTCGAGTACTACGTGTACGAAGAGTCGTACAGGGAAGCCGCTGACAAGGGGTTCTCAGACCTGACATCGATCGGCTGGTACAGCGAGGACTACCACCTCATGCAGGGCTCACGAGAAGAGTTCTACAACGGAGCGGTACGGCGTCACCTCGCCGCATCTGGAATCCCCGTCGAGAACTCGAAGGGCGAAACAGGCAGCGGGCAGCACGAGATGAACATCCGGTACGCCGACGTACTCGACATGGCGGACCGACACACGATCATGAAACTCCTCATGAAGGATGTTGCTGATGAACTTGGCATCAGCACCACGTTCATGGCGAAACCCGAGACCGACCAAGCCGGCTCCAGCTGTCACATCCACCTGAGCCTCTGGAGCGACGGCGAGAACGCCTTCCCCGGAGACACGACACTTGGTCCGGTGGCCTGCTCCCCTGCGTTCGCCGGCTTCCTTGGGGGCTGGATCGACAATATCGAAGACCTCATGCCGCTGCTCGCACCCACCGTGAACTCCTATAAGCGGTATCAGGAAGCATCCTGGGCCCCCACGAGCATCGCGTGGAGCTACGACAACAGAACCGCAGGGTTCCGTGTGGTCGGCGAGGGCCCGAGCCTGCGCATCGAGTGCAGGATCCCTGGTGCTGACGTCAATCCCTACCTCGCCTATGCCGGTGCACTCGCCGCGGGAATCGACGGGATAGAGAAGACCACCGAGCCGCCAGAGATGTTCTCCGGCGATCTCTATGCGGCCGACGACGTCCCCGGCCTCCCGCCGACACTCACCGCCGCGATCCCCGCGTTCGCCGACAGCGATTTCATTCGTTCAGCGATGGGATCGGACGTTCAGGACCACTACGAACATTTCTATACGGTGGAAGCCGCAGCGTACGACGCTGCCGTCACCGATTGGGAGCGGGTCAGGTACTTCGACCGCATATAGATACGCAGGGACTTGGGAATCCAGACACAAGAAGACGGAGACAACATGGGTCGCTTGGACAACAAGGTTGCGCTGATAACCGGGGCTGGGGGCGGGATCGGACGTGCATCGTCGCTGCTGTTCGCCGCTGAAGGTGCGAAGATCGTGTGTGTAGATATCAACGAGCCTGCGACCGCCGAGACAGCCGAAATGGTGTCGGCAGCTGGAGGTCAGGCGATCGCGGTGAAGGCGGATGTGTCCTCCGATTCAGACTCCAAGGCGATGGTCGATGCCGCCGAAGAGGCCTACGGCGAGCTCCATGTGATGTTCAACAACGCTGGCATCATGCACAGCGACGATGGGGACTCACAGAGCACGAGCGAAGCCACCTGGGATCTCACGATGGACGTCAACGCAAAGGGTGTGTTCCTCGGCTGCAAGCACGGAATCCCCGCGATCCAGAAGTCTGGCGGCGGTTCGATCATCAATACCGCATCGTTCGTCGCCCGCCTCGGTGCCGCAACCCCACAGGTCGCCTACACAGCTTCGAAGGGTGCGGTGCTGGCATTGACACGCGAACTCGCCGTGGTTCACGCCCGCCAGGGCATCCGTATCAACGCGTTGTGCCCTGGTCCGTTACGAACAGAGCTTCTGATGAATTTCCTCGACACGGAGGAGAAGAAGCAGCGCAGGCTCGTGCATGTGCCGATGGCTCGTTTCGGCTTGGCCGAGGAGTTGGCGAAGTCGGCACTGTTTCTGGCGTCCGATGACTCCTCATACATCACCGGCACAGAGTTCCTGGTTGATGGAGGCATCACCTCCGCCTACGTGACTCCGGAGTGAAACGATGACGATGGCTCCTGAAGGAATGCTCATCGATGGTGTCCGCACCAGCAGCGACTCGGGCGATTCGGAGAACGTCATGAATCCTGCAGACGGGACAACCGTCGCATCGGTTGCGCGGGGGGACGCAACGGATGTCGATCGTGCCGTCGAAGCCGCCTTGACCGGATTCTCAGCGGGTGCATGGAGCACAATGAATCCGGTACAACGTGGCGAGATCCTGATGCGGATAAGCAACGCAATCACACGCGACCGAGAACTACTCGCAACAGTCGAATCGCAGAACGCGGGGAAACCGATCTCGGCTGCCCTCGGCGAGATAGATGCGGCAGCACGAACCTTCCAGTTCTATGCGGGTGCGGTCGACAAGATCCACGGTCAAACGATCCCAGGGAGAGCCGACGGGACGCTCATGACGTTCCGCGAACCGTTCGGCGTCGTCGGAGTGATCATCCCTTGGAACTTCCCGATGTTGATCCTCGCATGGAAGCTTGCCCCGGCGCTCGCCATGGGGAACACGGTGGTTGCTAAGCCAGCGGGCGTAACTCCTCTTACAGCACTCATGCTTGGTGAATTGGCCATCGAGGCGGGTCTCCCCCCGGGCGTGTTCAATGTCGTTTCCGGCCCAGGCTCCACGGTCGGGTCCGCGCTTGTCGCACATCCCGACGTTCGCAAGATCTCCTTCACCGGTTCGACGGAGGTCGGAGCAGGTGTGATGCGTGCAGCTTCGGACGACATCAAGCGCGTCTCGCTCGAACTCGGTGGCAAGTCCGCGTCGATCGTGTTCGCCGATGCGGACATGAACGAGGCCGTCGAGTCCTCTATCTGGGCGGTGTACGACAACGCAGGGCAGGACTGCTGCGCACGGAGCCGCATCCTCGTCGAACGCTCGGCATTCGATGACTTCGTGTCCTCATTTTCGGACCGCGCTTCCCAACTCAATGTCGGCGACCCGGGTACGGACGGCACCGACATGGGCCCCCTCATCACGCCGTCCCATCGGTCATCCGTTGAAGACCATATGCAACGCGCCGAAGACGAAGGTGCCGAACGGGTGCGCGGAGGAGAACGACTCGGCGGTGCTCTTGCCAACGGCAACTTCCTCTCACCCGCTGTCTATGTGAACGTGGATCCTTCGATGGCGATCATGCGCGAAGAGGTCTTCGGGCCCGTCGTAGGGATCATGCCGTTCGATGGCGAAGACGACGCTGTGTCGATCGCCAACGACTCCGACTACGGCCTGTCCGGCTCGATCTGGACGCGGGACATCGGCAGGGCACTCCGCGTGGCACGGTCGTTCGATACGGGCATGATCTCGGTCAATACAAGCTCAAGCGTCCACATCGAAGCCCCTTTCGGTGGAATGAAGCGCAGCGGCATAGGCCGCGAACAGGGCATGGCCGCCCTCGATCACTACAGCGAATACAAGACCGTCTTCATCGCAGACAACTGACCATTCGGGCGAGCACACGAGCTGGCACTCTTCAACCCGTCGCGGGAGCGCAAGGGGTTGCCGGCATGACTAGCATTGGATGTATCGAAGTGGGAACCTCTCGCTTTGACGTGTCCTGCACCCACCGCAGGACAGGAACAAGGAAGTGATATGAAGTATCGACTTTTAATTGTGCTCGCTGTGATCGCATTGGTCGCGGCAGCATGTTCAAGTGACGACAGCGAAACAGCAACGACAACAACGGCCGCCGATGCCGGAGGCGGCGATACGCCTGCAGAGGTAATCGATATCGAGTTCTGGACCGGATTCACCGACTACCGCCAAGACTACGCAGCCGAGAAGGCAGCCGAGTTCAACGCACTGCACCCAGAGTACAACGTGATCGCAACGGGGATCGGTTCGTACAACGAGGTGTTCGAAGCAGCGGTCCTCGCTGTGGACAGTGGCAGCCCACCAGAGTTGATCCACTTCTTCGAGGCTGCCACGAGGCAAGCCCTTGACGCAGTGGACACAGCCGGTAACCCGATATTCAAGTCGGTAAGCGAAGCGATTGCGGGCCGCACCGAAATTCTCGGCGTGCCTGTCGTGCTTGACAGTGTCATCTCCGCTGCCCGCAACTACTACACGGTCGACGGATCGTTCTATTCGATGCCATGGAACACCTCCACAACGGTGATGTTCAACAACATGGACATCCTGAACGCAGCCGGGATCACCGAACCGCCAGCAACCTGGGACGACGTAACAGCGGCCTGCGAAGCCATCGCAGCCCTGCCTGATGCGCCTAACGGTTGTATCACGTGGCCGAACCACTCGTGGTTCGTAGAGCAGTCACTTGGCCAGCAGGGCGATCTGCTCGCCAACGCTGACAACGGTCGTACCGACCGTGCAACCGAGATGTTCCTCGAGTCCGACGGCATGATCGACTACCTATCGTGGTGGAAGGATCTCTCGGACGCTGGCTACTACACCTACACCGGCGTAGTGCGTGACTGGGGAGGAACGTCCAATGCGTACCTCGCAGGCGAGGTTGCGATGCTCGTTTACTCGAGTTCGGACACGGCGTTCTTCGACAGGGAGACGACGTTCACCAACCAGGCGAGCTTCATGCCGAGAAACGGGGATGTCGAGTACGTCGGCAACCTCATCGGTGGAGCAACCATATGGATGCTCGCAGGTCAGGATCAGGCACAGGAAGACGGCGCCTTGGCGTTCTTGAACTTCTTCTCGAACCCTGAGAATGCTGCTGAGTGGCATCAGCTGACCGGCTACGAGCCGATCACCACAGATAGCCAGGTTGTCCTTGCTGCCGAGGGTTGGTACGACGAGAGTCCGAACACCAAGGTCGCAACAGACCAGCTGGCGGCTGCGAAGAACACACCTGCGTCGCTCGGTGTGCTGGCCGGCGACTTCGTGAGCATCCGTGACATCATCACGGCCGCGATCGAGGACATCCTCGTGAACGACCTTGACGTCGCAACGCGGATGGCACAGGCGAACATCGAGGCCAACAAGACATTGGCTGAATACGAAGCACTCTTCGGAGGCTGACCGACACACACGATGAGTCTCGGGGGCGGGACAACCTCCCGCCCCCGACGCTCGCCATAGAAGTTCTCTCCACACCCACACGCACTCTCTCCACACGAAGGTGGACGACCGCATGAACTTTGAGATTCCGTGCTCTTGATCATCGGATTAGTCGTCGCCGCGATTCTTGGACCGCTGTATGTGTGGCTGAACACCGAGAATCCGACCATCTCGCGATACGGCGTCGGATCGGCCGTCGCGGTCGTTGGTGCGGCAGTAACACCGTTCGCAATGAACCGGTGCGCGTTCGCAGAACACGCGACCGGTGTGGACCACCTGCTCGGCTATGGCCTCATGTTCGGAGGCGCATGGCTGGCGCTTATCGGAGCCCGCACATTCTGGGACCGCGCAGACGGCAATACGAAGAAGGCAGACTTCGCAGGTGAGATCAAGACCGGCGGATTCCGGATCGGAACATGGGTCCCATGGGTGCTCCTCTCGCCGACCCTGATCATCCTGATCGTCTTCCTCTACTTCCCAGCCATCTCAACCTTCACGCTTTCAACGAAGCTCGCACGCCTCGCTGCACCCAAGACCATCGACGTCTGCTTCAGTAACTTCACAGAGCTCCTGATCCTCAATCCGTTCAAGCTCGTCGCCTATCCACTCGTCGCTATCGCGTTGATCTACGGAGCACGGTTCTGGAAGAGCCGTTCGGAAAAGGGAACGCTGAGCCGCACGGGTGCCGACATCGCGGGCGTCATCGGCATGCTGTCGGTCTTCGTGGCCCTCTACTTCATGTTCTCTCCTGGCGGCGGCGAACAAGTCGCCTACCGGCCCGTCTACGTGAACACCATCATCATCTCTGTCGGCATCGTCGCCTTCGGGATGATCGGCGGCCTCGCCGTCGCCTACCTCGTGTTCCGCAATCTCAGGGGTGCCGGGGTGTACCGAACGCTCCTGATCTGGCCGTACGCCATCTCTCCCGCCGTTGCTGGTGTCTTGTTCTTCGTCATATTCGATCCGACCGCAGGCATCTTCACACATGTCATGGGCAGTTGGTTCGGAATCGACGTGCCGAACTACCGTGAGCACGCGGTGCTCGCCCAACTTTCCATCATCATCGCTAGCGGTTGGAAGATCCTCGGCTACAACATCTTGTTCTACCTCGCCGGGCTGCAATCCGTGCCGCTACAACAGGTCGAGGCCGCCCTCATCGATGGGGCCACGACATGGCAACGTTTCACCAAGATCGTGCTTCCGGCTCTGTCCCCGATCACGTTCTTCCTGCTGGTGACGAACCTCACGTATGCGTTCTTCGAGGTGTACGCGACGATCGACTTCATGACCAGAGGCGCACCGGCGGGCAAGACATCGGTCGCGATCTACGAGATCATCAGGGTCGGCGTGGACAATGGGCAACTTGGCCGAGGAGCAGCCCAGTCTGTCCTCTTGTTCATCGCGGTGATAGCGATCACGGTGTGGCAGTTCCGCACAAGCGGTGAGCGCGTCAGCTACGGGGGTTCGTGATGGCTGGACTGAACCCAGGAGTACAGAAAAAGACCTTGCTCCGTGGACGCAAGTGGCCATACCACATCGGCTTGACGATCACGGCGCTGATCATCGCATTCCCGTTGCTGTACGGCATGCTCATCGCTACGCAAACGAACGCCGAGATCTTCGCCTTCCAACTGACACCAGGCAGCGCATTGGGGGATCACTTCCAGACGGTGTGGTTCGACAGGAACTTCTCGCAAGCGATGCTCAACTCGTTCCAACAGGCGATGCTCGTGACGGCAGGAAAGACCGTCTTGTCGCTCTTGGCTGGCCTTGCCTTCGTGTACTTCAAGTTCCGCTTCAAATGGGTAGTGTTCTTCCTTGTGCTCATCACGCTGATGATGCCGACCGAGGTGATGATCTTGGCCATGTTCCGCCAGGTCGCGGGATACGGCTGGCAGGACACGACGCAGGCGATCGTCGTGCCCTTCCTCGCATCGGCAACGGGAGCCTTCCTGTTCCGACAACACTTTGCGAACCTGCCGACCGACCTGCTGGAGGCCGCACAGATCGACGGTGCCTCGCCGGTCAAGTTCCTCACGAAGATCCTGATCCCGCTGTCCTGGAGCGTCATCGCCGCGATGTTCGTGATCCAGTTCGTCTACACCTGGAACATGTTCCTTTGGCCAAGCCTGATCATCAGGGATGAGACCCAGCAGGTCGTCCAGGCTGCCCTCCAGACGCTGCAAAACGTCGATGGATCCTTGAACTACGGGCCCCTCGTGCTCGCAGCGCTCATCGCTTCGATACCGCCAGCCATCGTGTTCATCGTGCTGCAGAAGCCGTTCATGAGCGGCTTCGCCGTCGGTCAGGACAAGTAGGCGCCAGCGTTCCGAGACCCCCTGCGAGGCCAGAAACCGATGTTGTTTGGATTCCGAATCACCACGTCTCGGTAGGCTTGGAGAGGACAGCGGCGGCGCTTCACGAAGGCCAGGTTCTCGATGAACGACCAGCAGGACTCCACCAAACTTGGACCGCAACAACGCGCTCGCGCTATGGAGCGAATGGCGGCCGAGACGTTCGACATCGTCGTGATCGGTGGTGGTGTCACGGGCACAGGAACAGCCCTTGATGCTGTCACCAGAGGCCTGACCACCGCACTGATCGAACAACGCGACTACGCAAGCGGGACCTCGAGTCGCTCAAGCAAACTCCTGCATGGAGGTCTGCGCTACCTCGAACAGATGAACTTCAG
>CAXMSN010000006.1:0-8483 GCA_964196275.1 uncultured Kiloniellales bacterium
ATCGCTTCCGACCCTGTGTGGGCGCAGAAGTTCGTGGACGCTGGCCTTCCGATCATCGGCGATGACATCAAGTCCCAGGTCGGTGCGACGATCGTCCACCGTCAACTCGCTCGCCTGTTCGAGGATCGCGGTGTCCACATCGACAACACGTACCAGCTGAACTTCGGCGGGAACATGGACTTCATGAACATGCTCGAGCGTGAGCGTCTTCAGTCGAAGAAGATCTCGAAGACGCAGTCCGTGACATCGCAGATCGAGGACAAGATCAACTCCGAGAGTGTCCACATCGGCCCGTCGGACCATGTTCCATGGCTCACGGACCGCAAGTGGGCGTACATCCGCCTTGAGGGCACGTCGTTCGGCGATGTTCCGCTCAACGTCGAGATGAAGCTCGAGGTCTGGGACTCCCCGAATAGCGCCGGAGTCATCATCGATGCGGTCCGTTGCGCCAAGATCGGTATGGACCGTGGCGTCGGTGGCCCATTGCTCGCACCGTCGTCGTACTTCATGAAGTCACCTTCGGTGCAGTACCACGACAGCGTCGCACATGACAACGTCGAGTCCTTCATCGAGGGCGCGGACGTTGCACAGAGTGACCTCGAGAGTTTCCTCGCCGGCTGAGCTGTCGACCGAAACCGTGTGTTCCGTATGGATAGGGCGGCCTCAGGGCCGCCCTTCCCTCGTCTAGCCTCAACCCATGGCCATCCCCTTCTACGGTTCCTCTAGTCCTGAGCTGTTCCGTATCGAACGCGAGGCGATGGACCGTCAAGGTCTCGTCGTCGCAAGACTCGAGTCGACACTCCCCGACCGCGGCACAATTCTCGATATCGGGGCTGGTAACGGGCACACCGCCTCCTTGCTCACCACACCAGAACGGACCGTCATTGCAGCGGAGCCAGCGTCCGGGATGATCGACCGCGACGCGAAACTCCCGTGGGTCCAGGCGATCGCACAGCAACTGCCCTTCAACACCAACAGCTTCGACGGCACGTATGCGACATGGGCGTATTTCTTCCCATCGTTCCTCGATGTATCAGCCGGACTCGATGAGGTCCGACGAGTTGCGAGACCCGGTTCTCCGATCGTGATCGTGGACAACGCTGGGGACGACGAATTCTCGGCAATGGCAGCGGATGACATCTCCACCGACGTTGATTTCTGGATACGTGAGGGATTCACCGTCGAGATCCTCGACTCGTCCTTCGACTTCGGATCGATGGAGGACGCTGAGGCTCTTCTCGGGATGTACTTCGGGGACAGAGCGGCGCCAGCCCTCAGCGTCGAATTCCGCATCGCTGTGATGACGGCTGTGTCTCCTTCGGTCACCTGAGAGAACCCTTGATCCGTGCGAGGTGCCGCCGCGACCTCGCTCTCAGGTGCGGTCGATGGTGTTCAATCGGCCCCTCGAAATCTGTCATACCTGCGTCGTAATGTCGTGGATATGTTGAATGCGATCGAAACCGATCTCGGAAGAAGTGCTGAGCCCTCCTACAAGGGGATTCCTGGTGGCTTGGATGACATGGCACCCGGTCCTGTCATGGCTGCATGGCTGTCTGCCATCGACGTAGATGCGCTGTCCGGGTACGACCGAGTCGTTGTCCTGAGGGCTCACCAGCGTCTCATGACACATTACGCGGCAAAGACCTATCGGGACATGGCCGCGATCACCGACGCGGTCCGAGACGAACTCCTCGACGTACCTGCGGAAACCGAGATGGCAGCCGAAGCTGAGATACGTGTCGCCCTGACGTGGACCCGCCGACTGGCCCAGGCAGAATTGACGTTCGCCTTGGATATCCAACAACGCCTACCGCTCCTGTTCGCGCTCCTGGAGGCTGGCACGCTTGACGTACGCAGGGCGAAGGTAATCGTCGATGGGACGGTCCACCTGAGCGATGCGACGGCACGGGAAGTCGTCGACAGGATCCTCCATGACGCTCCCTCGTTGACAACCGGCCAACTGCGCGCTCGGATTCGGAAGCTGTGCATCCAATCGAACGCCGACGAAGCCAAGGACCGGTATGCGACGGCCGTCGAGGCAAGAAGGGTCGTCATGCAGCCGACCGTCGACGGAACCGCACACCTCTTTGCGTTTGATCTTCACGCTCATGATGCAGCAGCCGCGTCAAGACACATCAACCGGCTCGCTCGAAATGCCAAGTCCCCACACGATCGCCGAACTGCAGACCAAGTTCGTGCCGATGTTTTCGTCGACCTTCTCTGCGGTCGGGATACAGGGTCAGATGCGGCGGCGAGCCGTGGGACGGTCGACATCCGAGTCGATCTGGACACGTTGTCCGGACTCAATGACCAACCGGGCGAACTGGCTGGCTACGGGCCTGTCATAGCCGATGTCGCACGCAAGGTGGCGGCCGATCAGCACGACGTACGCTGGCGCTACACGATCACAGACCCGGTTTCCGGTCGACCCCTGGCCTCAGGAACCACTCGACGGCGGCCGACGGCATCCCAGCGAACGGCCGTGGAGACGATGCACCCCACATGTGTCTTCCCTGGCTGTCGCATGCCAGCCGCTGACTGTGACCTCGACCACCGACGCGATTGGGCCAACGGTGGCCTGACCATGATCGGCAACCTCGGACCGCTGTGCAAGTACGACCACCGCATCAAGCATGAAGCGGGCTGGAGTTACCGCATCCTCCCAGATGGGCGGGTGGAATGGACCTCCAAACTTGGCCACACATACCCAACCGCACGACCGCCTCCGTAGCGATCGCGGAGTGGTCTACTCCTGATCGCGCTGGTCAATCGTTCTCGGGTCTGACGGGGGGAGATGCTCTCTGCCTTGCTTGACACCGACAACCGAGAGCCCCGATGCCATGATCCCCAATGCGGATGTGATCGCAAGTCCAGCAATTGTTCCAAGGTCGATGAATGCGCCTCCCATTGCGGGACCGAAGGCACGGCCGACGGCCATGACGCCCTGCCCGTCGCCTGCGCGTTCGCTTGGCTCGAGTGATCGGTCGACGAGCATCTGGAGCACACCAGGAACCCCCATCCAGAAGGCGAAACCCCACCACGCCATGGCGGGATAGAAGAGCAGCGTCGGGCCGAAGACGGTCGTAAGCGATGCAAGCCCAATCGACGCCATGAACCATCCTGGGTATCGATGTCTCATCGACAGTCGAGCGCCGAGAAACCCACCCAGAGCGTTGAGGCTGAAGCCGATCGATGCGGCGAACGCCGAAAGACCGTGTATCTCTCGGGCGACGATCGTCTGGTTCAAGTACAGGCTCGACCCGAAGAAGGTCATTCCGAATAGAGCAGCGAGAAGCACCCGGTTCGACCTCGATCCCGAAATCACCCCTCGGACTCGCTTCTTACCTGATAGCGGAGCAAGGAAGATGGCGGCGGGAATCGCGGCGACGGCCAGTGTGGCGTACACGGCCCCGGAGCCTTGTCCAGCGATCAGGGCGAGAAGCGGTGCCGCCAAGAACGCCGTCATCGGGCCCGTGGCGGCGATCGATGACATCGACTTCCTCCGCTTCATAGCGTTCGACCATGCAAGCCATGTCATCGTCCCGCCCGCGGCCCCGGCACCAACTCGGAGGGCAACCAGAACCGAGAAGTAGTCGGGAAACACACTCAACGCATTGAAAACCACGAGGCTGATTGCCGCGACCCTCAGGATCGTTCCGCTTGGCCGCACGAACCGGGGAAGCAAGAAGTTGGCTACCGCAAAGGCTCCGACCTGGGCGATCGATATCGCCCCCGCCATCCCGAGAGACACGCCGTAGCGCTCAGAGATCGGCGTGATCAGGAACGGCGTCGCGGTGAAGAGCAGCGTGACCGCGGCAGTCGCGGCCATGAGGGCGACAGGCGCTCCCGACCTGCCGCCATAGAGGATTCTTGAAGGAACATGCACAGGTTCTGATTATGGCAACACTCCCGTTCTCTCAAGGTGACCACCGAATGGGACAACAAGTGACAAATGGCACTGTTCATCGCGTGCTGCGGTCTGTAGAACCAGAAGCGAGTTCTCGCGTTCGCGCAATCTGAGCTCGACTGGAGGTGGCAAGATCGATGATCGATTCAGCAATCATCTTTACCTACTCAAGGGCAGCACTCGGCCGTGAGACCGAGGCACTCGAAGCGTTCACGGAGAGCATGGCTTTCTTCGGCGCGGCATCCCACGAGGGGAAGTGCGGGGAACTGATCAATGTGGTCGGAACGACAGGGCACAGCCTGATGATCGTTCCCGGCGAGTACGGCATGCTCTCGGAGTTGCTTCGCACGGAAACGTTCCGTGAGTTGTACACGAAGACACTGTTCGCGGTACCCGATATCGGATACGAGCTCGGTGCGTTCGGACAGGGCGTGCAGGAGCTGATGGCGCGATGGGCTCGCGTCGGAACCGAGATGGCGCTGCTCTGACCGAGCGGACGCATGGACTGAAGGGTCGGCGCTGGGTCGCGGCCCTTCAGTCGTTTACAACATTCGAACGTAAGGCGCTCTGCTACAGACGTTCCCGGAGCCAAGCGATATCCGCCGACTGGCCCTCGACATCGCCGGGGGTCTCGACGATCACGGTGGCGTTGGCCTCGCGGATGACGCCGAGCAAGAGTTCCTCGGGGATCTGGCCCTCTCCGAAGTTCGCATGACGGTCGCGGTTCGAACCCGCATCATCCCTTGAATCGTTGCCGTGGACGAGCGTAATTCCGCTGGTCAGGCCGTTGATCAGATTCACGGCTGTCTCCATGTCCGCACCGGAAGCCCATGTGTGGCAGGTGTCGAGACAGACACCCACGTTGAGATCGCCGATCGCCTCCCACAGGGGTCCATAGTTGTTGAGATCCTGCATGACGGTGTTGCCCTTGCCTGCGGTGTTCTCAACGAGAACCGGCACGGTGACATCGAAAGAGTCCAGCGCCTTGCGCCACCGCTCGAAACCAACCGCGAGGTCCTCGTCTTCGCCGATGCTTCCGCCGTGGACAACAACTCCGAGAGCTCCCACCGCCTCGGCAGCAGCGACGGTCTGCGCCAGCGTCTTCCTCGATGGGATCCGAACGCGATTGTTCGGCGAAGCGAGATTGATCAGATACGGAGCGTGGACGTAAATGTCGATGTCGGAAGCCTTCAGCTCCTCTGCGTCATCCCGAGGCACAGGCGGCTTCCAGGACTGGGGATTGGCAAGGAACACCTGCACGGCATCGGCGTTTCGTGCCGCTGCATCCGCCAGGAGCGTGCCGGGGCTGACATGGGCGCCGATCTTCATGATGTGCCCTCTTCGTACGGATCCCCGTCCGTCACCGGCATCTCCTCCGTTGGGAGGTCGACCCTTGTCTCCCACATCCCGGCCGGGGACGTCTCGGGCGTCACCGCTACCTGGAGCCGCATGGCATGATCGCGGGCGCCTTGTGCGGCAAGGGCGACGTCGGTGACAGGGCGGTTCCAGTCATGAGCATCAATGTGGAGTTCATTGCCGTTGAGGACCGCACCCGCAAGAGCATGCGGAACCGCCTCGGGCGCAACAAGCCTCACGACCAACTGCTCCCTTGCGGATCCGTCATACGGGTCGACGACGATCGTGCTTGACACGGAATCGACCGCTGACCATGGGATCAGCACATCTGGTGCCTGGGCACCGATCTCTGCATGAAGTCCGTCATCTCTCACATCGACTACCGGCTTGCGGCGAACCAACTCGATCAAGGAGGTGCCGAAGAGGATCACACCGATACCGATCAAGCTGGCACCCCACAACATGTCCCCGCGTTGCTGCGCCTGACCGCGGGTGCTCAGCACAGAATCGGCACCATCGGGTGGCGTCGACAACCAATGGAAGAACATGATGTCGAGAGCCGCGACGATCAGGATCAGTCCGATCACGCCAACAGCGAAGAGCCTCATCGAGGACCGGTAGGCATACATCGGCTAGTCCTCCACGCCAAGGTCCGCGGGCGTCACGAGCGCAACGTACGGGATACCGAGCGCTTCGACCCGGTCACGTGTCGTTTCGCCAGATCGATCGACGAGAGCAATTGCCTTCACGACCTCGACACCGGACTCCACCAAGGCTTCGATGGCTTCCACGAGAGCAGAACCCGTGGTGGTGGTGTCCTCGAGAGCAACGACGCTGCTCCCTGCTGCGACCGGTCCGACGAGGCGGCCCCCGGTTCCGTGGTCCTTGGCTTCTTTACGGATGGAGAATGACCCGATCGTTCGTCCAGCCTCAGCGGACGCAATGGCGGTGGCGACAGCTATCGGGTCTGCGCCCATCGTCATGCCGCCCACGGCGTCAACATCTTTCGGGACCTCGGCTAGGACAGCACGCCCAACGAGCCACGCGCCGGTTCCATCGAATGTGGTCTGCCGTGCATCTATGTACCACGACGAGGTCTCGCCGGACCTGAGGGTGAACGGACCATCCGTTCTCACCGCATGCTCGCTCAGATGAGCGATCAGGGCTTCCCTGGCTGGGTCGGACGGTTCCACAACATATCCCTCAAGTTGGCGGGTAGTGATGTCGATACGGTAGCCAGACAGGATGCCTTCCTAACCTCCCGTCTAAGCCCGGACCGGGGCCGCCGAAAGGCGGCCCCGTGTTCATTCCCGGGGCAGTCTCGTTCACCGACACAATCTCCCACATCGTTACGCTGCCGTGATGGACATCGTATTCATCAGACACGGACAGCCACAGTGGGCCGTCGACGGAATCTCCCAGACCGACCCATACCTCACGGAACTCGGTCATGAACAGGCCGGACTCTCGGCGGCGCGGATAGCGAAAGCGGATCCACAGGCGACAGAACTCGTCGCTTCTCCTGCCGTACGAGCCCAGCAGACTGCCAGTCCGATCTCCGAAGCGACCGGCCTCGAGATGGCGACGATCGAAGACCTCACAGAAGTCAAGATGCCCGACTGGACGGGCGTCACCGAGGAGGCCGTGATCGACATCTTCAAGACCACGAAGCATCGGTCGCCCGATGAGTGGTGGAGTGGCCTTGATGGTGGAGAATCGTTCAGAGAGTTCCACAACAGGGTCACAACCTGCCTTGATGCGCTGCTCGCAGAGCGTGGCGTGACTCGTGACGCAGACGATCGGTCTCTGTGGCACAGTTCCAACGAAGACGCACGCATCGTGATCGTCGCCCACGGT
The DNA here is from genome assembly GCA_964196275.1 of uncultured Kiloniellales bacterium. Lineage (GTDB taxonomy): Bacteria > Actinomycetota > Acidimicrobiia > Spongiisociales > UBA5794 > UBA5794. Next base: position 7,121 of record CAXMSN010000006.1, read on the forward strand.
GGTACCAACTCCGTATGCCTCACTCACCTGCTCGGTGTACCGCCGTCACCATGGGAATGGGAGAAGTTCGTCTTGTTCCACGCATCGTTCGCCAGGGTCAAGGTTCTGCCGCTCGCAGGAGCTCACGTGATGAGCCTCCGAACGTTCAATGACCAAGATCACATCCCGATGACGCAACGCTCGCGTTAGCGACCGTACCTGCGCTCTCTTCGTGTGAAGTCGCGCAGTGCCCTAAGGAAGTCGACCCGGCGGAACGCAGGCCAGTAGACGTCCACGAACGAGTATTCGGCGTAGGCAGCCTGCCAGAGAAGGAAGCCGCTGAGCCGAGCCTCGCCTGAGGTTCTGAGCACGAGGTCGGGATCAGGGAGATCGGAAGCGTACATTCGCGCCGACATGGCCTCCCTGTCTATGTGCTGTGCCATCTCGACCGATTGAACGCCATCGGCCGCGAGGCCATCAACGAGATCCTTCACCGCGTCGACGATCTCCTGTCGTCCCCCGTACGCAAGTGCGATGGTGACCCGGCGAGAGCCGGTCGCACACCTCGTCTCGAGCCGCTTCGCTGCTTCCACGAGATCGGAGGGAAGCAGGTCGAGCGAACCGATGAACTTGACGGTGACGTCCTGGCCAGCGGGGCTGTCTGGGATCCGATCGAACAGACCGATGAGCACGTCGTAGTACGGCCTCAGTTCCTCATCCGGCCGGGCGAGGTTCTCGGTCGAAAGAAGCCAACAGGTGACAGCCAGAATCTCCAACTCGCTGGTCCAGCCGAGGAATTCGATGAACTTCGCCATCCCCACGCGGTACGAGGCCTCATAGTCGGGCAGGCCTTCGGCTCTTGCGTACCGACGATGCCCATCGTGGATCACCCCAATGTGGTGCGGAAGTGCCTCAACATTGAGGCTTCGCACGATGCGATCCCCGTAGAGCCGGTATAGCGGCTTCAGCGCGTTGTCTTTGAGCGACACGGTTACTTCCGATCTGGCTGCTTCATCCTAAATCGTAGGACGCTCTCAGATTGATACTGAGGTATCGGCTCCGAAGGATATCCTCACCTGATGCACAGGCCACGATGGACACTCGGCAGGATGCAGAATCCCATCAGGGGTTTCATCCACGGAACGGCAGCGATCGCCGCTGTCGGTGCGACAGCGTTCCTTGCCGTCAAAGCTCCCAACTGGGGTCTGAGAGTCGGAGCCATCGTCTTTGGCCTCGCCATGATCTCGCTCTACACGACGAGTTCTCTCTATCACACGATCCCGTGGAGGGAAGTCTGGAAGGGTCGCATGCAGCGCCTCGACCACTCGATGATCCTGGTGCTCATCGCGGGCACCTACACACCGGTCGTCATCGCAACGCTCGA
>CAXMSN010000007.1:0-2077 GCA_964196275.1 uncultured Kiloniellales bacterium
CCGCTATGGGCGGGTGGTTGCATCGGGCGACTCAACCGCGACGTTGCGCGACGTGTTCATTCCTCGCAGCGTCCGACTAGCGTTGAGCTTCGAAGGGGAGGCGCGATGAATACGAACCTGACGCCCGGGAAATACGCCGGAACGATCGTGCTTGCCGATATCTCCGGATACACCGTGTTCCTGGAAGGCGTCAGGCAGGAGCACGCCAACGACTCTTTCGCCGACGGCGAGATTCCGTATGCGTACGGGCTGATGTCCAAGCTCCTGGGAGGGATTGCTGAACGGATCGATCCTCCCTTCACGCTCGTCAAATTCGAGGGTGATGCCGTGTTCGCTGTAGGCGAGGACGGCGTGGGACCGAAGGGTTCGGCCCTCGTCGGCTGCATCACCGACTGCTACGACGAATTCGTGAGACGACTCGACGAGGCAGGGTTGACCTGGACGTGCACCTGCAATGCCTGCGAGGTCAAGAAGACCCTCGACCTGAAGTTCGTTCTCCACCACGGGACCTACATCGTGCAATCCATCGGCGCCCACGTCGAGGTGCTGGGACCCGACATCACCGCCGCTCACCGGCTGCTGAAGAATGCCGCAGCCGGCCAGATCGGTTCACGGGCCTACGCATTGTTCACCGAGGCGGCCGAGACAGCGCTCGACCTTGATCTCGACGACGGCATACGGTTCACGGAGCCGATCGAGGGCGCCGAACCTATCAGCACCGTCGCAATCCCCCTCGGAACCTGAACACTGGACCCGCCCACCCGGCACGGCAACCACGATCACCGACACGGCCACACCCGCCCATAGGTGCCAATATGGGCGTCTAGGCGGAGGTCGTGGTGTCGATGGTGAGCTTGTCGCCTGTCACGGTTCCGATGACGATGACGATGTCTGGTGACCATTGCACGTCGCCGTCTTCAAACAGTGGCAGGCCGTCGGTTGCGTCGGGGTTGGCGAGAGCCAGACTTGCACCGCCGCACTGGGGCGGATACGATTCGGCGAGAGCCTCGCACAGCTGCGCTGCGTCGGACGTCCGTACCACATATCCGTGGACAGCAACCGGTTGCGATCCTTCATATCCGATCGCTTCGGATACCGAGAGACCGTCCTCGACGATCATGCCGTTCGATATCGACTCATCGTCAGGCTCCGTCGATGGCGCAAGTGGGTCGTTCCCGCCCGTGGGCAGGTCCCCGGTGGCAAGCGTGTCCTGACAATCTGGGTGGTCCTCTGCGCACGCTACGAGAACGTCGGGGACGCCGTCGGCACCGGGACCCGAACGTTCCTCGCTCGCCACGCATGATGAGGCGATCAGGATTACGGCTAGAAGTGTGAGCAGCCGAGTGCTCATCTGGAACATCGATCTCTCCCTCCGATTGGCGAATCGTTGCTCGAAGATGGGACGCAGACAAGACCACCAAAGGTTCCCACGATGGCAATGATCACACGCCGCACATGTGCCGTTATGGGCGGTTGTGTTGTGACGATTCCGCTTCGGGTTCGCCGTTCAGAGCGACGGGGTGGGGTTGGCGCTGCGGCTGTTTCATTGGGGATGGTTTGGGTTCTAGGCGAGTGCCTTGACGGCTTCTTCGGTTGTCAGGACCTGGCTCGCGATGTATGCGAAGTTGACGAGCGCTGCTGCGTAGCCGTCACCGAGTTCGGGGTGTTGTGCGGCTGCGGTGGCGTCTTTCACGACGACTACTTCGAAACCGTCCTCTGTGAGTTGTCGCATGTGGGCTTCGACGCAAAGGTTCGCCGACATGCCAGCGAGGATGACCCGGTTGATGCCGCGCTTGCGAAGTTGGAGCGCGAGGTCGTTCGACTCGGGTCCGTAGACCTTGTGCGGGCTTGTCACGATGGTCTGGGTGTCTTCTATGTATCCGCGGAGGCTCTCGAGCCAGTCCGCGCCTGATCCCGCGAATCCATCGATCGTAAGGGGCCCTTCGCGGTCGAACATGTGGATGTCGTGCATCAGGGTCTCGGCGGTCCCTCCGAACTGCCAGTCTTTGTCGGTGGGGTAGTAGTAGTGCGGCGAGATGAAGGTTCGATACCCGGAGGTCTTGGCTGCCGCGAAGAG
>CAXMSN010000008.1:0-3697 GCA_964196275.1 uncultured Kiloniellales bacterium
GCCGCACCTGGTGTAGATCTCGGTGGTCGCCGTATCATTAAAAAACTGCGTGCTTGGCGCCGACGACGTCCCGACCAAGTACCTAGGCAGGGTTATCAGGATGAAAGTCAGAGCCTCCGCAAAGAAGATGTGCGACAACTGTCGCATTATCCGCAGGCATGGCCGTGTTTGGGTGATCTGCCAGAACCCACGCCACAAGCAGCGTCAGGGGTAACCACGCATGGCAAGAATTGGCGGAGTTGACCTCCCAAGAGACAAACGCATCGAGATCGGCCTGACGTATGTGTTCGGCATTGGTCGTTCGCACTCCCGCACGACACTCACTGCGCTCGACATCGATTTCGATACGAAGGTCCGTGACCTCACAGATGCAGAGGTGCTCCGCATCAGGCAGTTCATCGACGGCAACTACAGGGTTGAGGGTGACCTCAGGCGTGAGGTTGCACAGAACATCAAGCGCAAGGTTGAGATCGGCTGCTACCAAGGTATCCGCCACCGCAAGGGGCTTCCCGTCCGCGGTCAGCGCACGCACACCAACGCTCGCACCCGCAAGGGCAAGCGCGTTGCGATCGCAGGCAAGAAGAAGGTCACCAAGATATGACCAACGTAGAACCACAAGCCCAGGTCGAAGCAGAGCCGCAGGTCGAAGCAGAGCCGCAGGTCGAAGTCGACCCACAATTCGACCCGCAGCCCGCGGCGAAGCGCCGGCGAGGCAGGAAGATGATCTCCCATGGTCAGATTCACATCAAGGCGAGCTTCAACAACACGATCCTCACGATCACCGACCAGGACGGCAAGGTTGCCGCATGGACGTCCGGTGGATCGGTTGGATTCAAGGGTTCCCGCAAGTCCACACCGTATGCCGCACAGGTTGCCGCCGAGCACGCAGCGCGTAAGGCCGGAGAGATGGGGATCCGCAAGCTTGACGTGATCGTCCGAGGCTCCGGATCGGGCCGTGAGACGGCGATTCGCACACTCCAGAACATGGGCATCGAGATCACCGGGATCAACGATGTCACCCCGGTTCCACACAATGGATGCCGACCCAAGAAGCGGAAGGGTCGTTAACCATGGCTCGATACACCGGACCGAGGACCAAGCGAAGCCGTCGCGTTCGCCAGCTCCTCGACGAGAACAAAGCGAAGTATTACGACCGTAGACCGTACCCACCTGGGCAGCACGGTCGTGGACGCATTCGTGAGTCCCAGTACCAGATCCAGCTCATGGAGAAGCAGAAGCTGAAGTTCATGTACGGGGTGCTCGAGAAGCAGTTCCGCAAGTACTACAAGAACGCTGCGAAAAAGAGTGGCATCACGGGCACGAACCTGCTGGTGATCCTCGAGACCAGACTCGACAACGTCGTGTACCGATCAGGTATGGCGAGCACCAGGCCACAGGCCCGTCAGCTGGTCAACCACGGACACTTCCTTGTCAACGACAAGAAGGTCGACATTCCTTCCTACGAGGTGCGCCCAGGCGACGTCGTGACCATCAAGGAACGCAGCAAACAGATCCTCCCCATCCAACACGCGATCGACACTGTCGGCCGCACGGTCCCACCGTGGATCGTTGTGGATACGAAGGAACGCTCGATCACGATCGACGCTCTGCCAAGCAGGGAACAGATCGACACCGAGATCAAAGAACAACTCATCGTCGAGCTCTACTCCAAGTAGACCCGGCGCAGACGTACCCGACGACCACAGGAGCGAACGTGCTCATCACCCAACGCCCCACAATCGAAGAGGAAAGCCTCTCCGACAACCGATCAAAGTTCATCGTCGAGCCGCTCGAGCCTGGCTTCGGTTACACACTCGGGAACACCATGCGCAGGACCCTCCTGTCGCGTATTCCTGGCGCTGCCATCACATCCGTACGGATCGATGGAGTGCAGCACGAGTTCTCGACGATCGAAGGTGTCGTTGAAGACGTCGTCGACCTCATCCTGAACCTCAAGCAGGTTGTGCTGAGAATCGATGACCCAGAAGTCCAGACGCTCTACCTCTCTGCGAAGGGCAAGGGTGAAGTGACCGCTGCTGACCTCAAGGCGCCCGCAGGCGTCGAGGTGATCAATGGTGACCTTCATCTCGCATCCATGTCAGCAAGTGGCAAGCTCGAGATCGAGCTCACCGCTGAGCGTGGCGTCGGCTACCGCAGCGCAGACCGGAACAACAAGAGCGACACGATAGGGATCATCCCCATCGACTCGATCTTCTCCCCTGTGCGCAAGGTCGCATACCGCGTTGAGAACACGCAGGTCGGTCAGCGCACCGACTTCGACAAGCTGATCCTCGATGTCGAGACCGACTCGTCGATCACCCCCGCAGAAGCGATCTCTTCAAGCGGCAGCACGCTTGCGAATCTCTTTGAACTCTTCGCAGACATGGAGGAGTACGAGGGACTCGTGCCGGACGAGATGGCACCGATCGAGCCGACAGGCCAGGAGCACCTTGATCTTCCGATCGAGGCACTCGACCTTTCTGAGCGCCCACGCAACTGCCTACGTCGTGCGCAGGTCCAGACCGTCGGTGAGCTGATCGAGAAGACCGAGGAAGACCTGCTCAACATCACGAACTTCGGCATGAAGAGCCTTGAGGAAGTTGTTGCGAAGCTCGACGAGCTTGGTTTCGGTCTCAAGAACTACGCCGACGTGGACACGAGCGTCGTCTGATGCCACGGCCAAAGAGGGGTAAGCGTCTCGGCGGTAGCCCGTCGCATCAGCGAAAGATCCTGTCGAACCTGACGGTGTCCCTGATCGAGCATGAGCAGGTGACCACCACGCACGCCAAAGCGAAGGTCCTTCGCCCGTACGCGGAGAAGGTCATCACAAAGGCTCGCCGTGGCGATCTTCACGCTCGCCGCACGGTCCTCAAGAAGATCGAGAACAACGACGCTGTGACGAAGCTGTTCGATGACATCGCCCCACGGTATGAAGACACGCCCGGAGGCTATCTCCGTATCATCAAGCTCGGTCCCCGTCGTGGTGACGGCGCTGAGATGGCGATCGTCGAACTGGTTTAGCGGAAGACCACAGACCTCAGACCAGCAGAAGCCGTTCCGGAAGGGGCGGCTCTTCTGTTGTCTGGCTTCTGTCCTCCCTTTAGGGGGGACAGAAGAGCAGCGTCAGCTGCGATGCAGGGGGGTCAGCGAGCCTGCGAGCACGAAGTGGCACGTCCTTGACCTGCTGAGCAACCACCTGACTCCGACACCCTCCTAATTCGCTTCGCTCGTCGGTCCTCCGTCGAAGGGAGGACCGTGTGGGTGGACCGGCGGGGTACTCTCGTCTTGTGGCTGGACCGGGTGACCTTCGTGCTGTTGTCGATAGCTATGAGCCTCATGGGGATGATGCGTCGCATCGAGTGGCTCTGGATGCGCTGGCCTCGGGTCGGCCGATGTGGCCGCGGTCCGAGTTCGATCCGGGGCATTTCACTGCGTCTGGGTTCGTGTTGTCTCCTGATCGTCGGTCGGTGCTGCTGATACTGCATGGCAAACTCAATCGGTGGCTTCAGCCGGGAGGTCATATCGAGAGCGCTGACGCCTCAGTGGAGGCCGCCGCACGACGTGAGATAGCTGAGGAGACCGGTCTTGAGGCCATGACGAGAGCCGGTACGGACCTTGCTCGCATCGACGCTCACCAGATCCCGGCTCGGGGGATCGAGCCTGAACACGTGCACATCGATCTGGCTCTCGGCTTCAT
>CAXMSN010000009.1:0-29536 GCA_964196275.1 uncultured Kiloniellales bacterium
ACTCGTTCGCCGGAATGTGTCGCTCAAATCGATCGCTGGTGGAGAACCCAACCAGATCGGCGGAGGCCGCTACGAAGCGGTGTTCACGCTCAACGAGGGCATCGCACAGGACGCGGCGAAGGAACTTACGAAGGACATCAAGGATCTCAAGTTGAAGATCCAGGTCGCGATCCAGGGAGACCAGTTGCGCGTCTCCGGGAAGAAGCGAGACGACCTCCAGAACGTCATCGCCGAGATCAAGGCGATGGACTTCCGGCTTCCCCTCCAGTACGTCAACTTCCGAGACTGAGCACCGACTCCGGCTCGCAACATTCACCAATGACGACCTCGTCTGACGTCTGGCCGAACGGCACTCCGGAAGTTGGTGCCGTCGCTGAGCGCTTTCGTATCGTCTCATCCGATGACATCGGCCTGTTCACGGACATCAGCGGTGATCGCAATCCTCTCCACTACGACGAAGCTGTCGCCGCGGCGACGACCTTCGGAGAGATCGTGGTCCAAGGCGGGATTTCGACTGCGATCCTCAATGCGGTGGTGGCGGAGGATCTACCGGGACCGGGAACCGTATTCCTGAACGTCAACTGGAGCTTCCGCGCACCGGTCCGGCCCGGTGACACGATCACGGGCCGTGTCGAAGTGCTCGAGGTCCGCACCGACAAGCCGATCGTGAAGGTCGCCACAACGGTGACGAGGGATGACGGTGTCGTTGCGGTCGAAGGCGAGGCGCTGTGCTACACGATGCCGATCACACTCAGCCCACAGAGCGACGAGACCGCTAGCTGATCGCACCTTTGGTGGAGAATCGTTCGTCACGCCACTCTCCCGACTTCATGACGGTCTTGAGTCGCACAACGCTCTCCCACACATCGGAATAGCTCGTGTAGAGAGGTGCGAAGCCGAAACGCATGACCCCGGGTTCTCGGTAGCCACCATGGACATGACGTGCGTCGAGCGCCTGCACGACGGCGTAGCCGTGTTCATGGAACAGAGACACCTGACTCCCCCGCTTCTCCGGATCGCGCGGCGTCACGACCTCAAGATCGAAGGCTGCACATTCCTGATCGATGAGATCGATGAAGAGCGCTGTGAGCGCTTGGCTCTTCCTTCGGATCTCCCCGATGTCGGCCCGCTCGTACATTTCCACGCTGGCCTCCAGGGCCCGCATCGACAGAATCGGCTGTGTACCGACAAGCAACCGCCGAATGCCCTCTGCTCCGCGGTACGACCGCTCCATCTCGAACGGTTCCGCATGGCCCCACCATCCCTGCAACGGAGTCTCGAATTGGCCGTGATGGGACGATCTTGCGTAGATGAACGCTGGAGACCCTGGACCACCGTTCATGTATTTGTACGTGCATCCGACGGCGAAGTCGGCACCTGCTCTCTCGAGTTCGACATCGATGACACCAACGCTGTGAGAAAGGTCCCAGATCGCGATCGAACCTGCAGCGTGGATCTGGGCCGATATCGCGGACATGTCGCGCAAGGATGCTGTCCGATAGTCGACATGGTTGACAAGTACAGCCGCGACGTCGTCATCCATCACCGAGGTCAAGTCGGGTGACTCGATGTCGACAAGTTCGAGACGCATACCCGGGTATGAAGCCACCACACCTTCGGCCACGTAGGTGTCGGTTGGGAATCCCCGCTCTTCCGCCAGAACTACCGACCGCCCCGGCCTCATGGAGATCGCGGCGTGAAGGGCCTTATAGATGTTCACCGATGTCGTATCGCACACGGCCACCTCGTCCTCCTGCGCTCCGATCAAAGGTGCGATCTTGTTGCCGAGCGTTTCGCCGAGCGTCCACCACCCGGCCCCACGCCAACTCGTGATCAAACCCTCTGCCCACTCCTTGCGCATCGCGATGCCAACCTCGTCGAAAGCGGCAAGGGGTGCAGCGCCCAACGAATTGCCATCGAGATAGATCACATCCTCCGGCAGAGCGAATTCGCTCCTGAAGTCCGCGAGCGGGTCCGCAGCATCGAGTCGCTGAGCGTCTGATCGGCCTATTGGGGCTGCCATGGAACCTCCGAGCACGGAACGATCCTATGAGACCGTCCACCGACGACGACCCTACCTGTTCCTTCTCAGTCGCCACGCAAAGGACAGCGACAAATCGCGTTAGCTTGTGTCCATGACCACACCAGCCACGCCGGAGTCCATCGATAGCCAGATCGAAGCTCTGATCGCGAGGTCCATACCGATCGGCGCCGAACACGAGCGCGATGATGATCTCGTACGGGACATCATCAGGACGGCTCTCAAGATCCTCAAGGACAACACAGACCGTGGCGACGTCAAGATCATGAACACCGCGCTCAAGGAACTGCGGTATTCGTTCCTGGTGTTCGAGCCATATTCGAAGTACCGCAAGGTGGCCGTGTACGGATCCGCCCGAACGGACCCTGAGGACGCCAACTACAAGCTCGCCGTCGAGTTCGGGAGACGGCTCGCTACGGATCACGACTGGATGGTTATCACGGGCGCTGGCCCGGGGATAATGGAGGCGGCCAACAAAGGTGCGGGGACCGACTCGAGTTTCGGCGTGAACATCCGACTGCCATTCGAGAGCGGCGCCAACGAGTATCTGTCACCAGGCCGGGTAATCAACTTCAAGTACTTCTTCACCCGCAAGGTTCAGTTCGTCAAGGAGTCCGACGGCTTCGCACTGTTCCCCGGAGGATTCGGGACGATGGATGAGGCTTTCGAGCTCCTGACACTCGTCCAGACAGGCAAAGCGGACATCCATCCAATCGTGATGATCGATGCCGAAGGAACCGGCTACTGGGATGCGTGGCAGACGCTGTGCAAGGCACTGCTGGATCAAGGGATGATCGGACCGGCCGATCTCAACCTCTACACGATCACAACAAGCATCGACGAAGCGATCCAGGAGATCGTGGGGTTCTACCGCGTGTACCACTCCCAGAGGTACGTGAGCGGGCGGCTCGTGATCCGTTTGAACATCGAGGTATCTGACACATTCCTCCGAGAGCTTTCCCACGAATTCACGGACATCATCGAAGACGGCGTGATCGAGAAGGTAGAAACCGCCCAGGCGGAATTGGACACAGATGACTTCGTCGATCTGCCCCGGATCGGCTTCTCCTTCAATCGGTACGGTTTCGGCCGTCTCAGGGCACTTATCGATGCACTGAACCGCTACGAGGCCTAGCCGCTCCAACCGGCAGGAAACCCATCTGCTGTAGAATCCTTGGATGCGCGAGATTCTTTCAGACTTGGTAGCCGAGCAACAGCAGCTCGATCAGTTCCTCCAGACGCTGCGCGACCGCCAGTGGAGCACCAGCACGCCTGCTGAAGGTTGGACCATCCAAGACACCGTGAGCCACCTCGCTTATACGGAAGCACTAGCAGCTGAAGTGATCGAACAGGGCGAAGCACGGATCAAGAAGGAAAAGATCAAGGATCTGGACGAGTGGACCGCTCGCGGCGTCGCACTCGGGCGTGGCAGACGCCACCAGGAGATCATCGAGTGGTGGCGCTTCGGTCGCGCAGACGTTGTCGAAGCCCTCTCCCGCATGATGGCCTCCGAGCGAGTCCCATGGATTCACGGGGATATGAGCGCACGATCGTTTGCCAGCGTGAGGCTCATGGAGACGTGGGCGCATGGGCTCGATGTCAAATACGCGATTCTCGACCGCATGGTCCCTCTTGAGGAGCCGCCAGAGGAGGATGAGCCTGCAGATCCACTTGCTGATACCTCCCGTCTTCGTCACATCGCCTCCCTCGGACAGAGAGCGTTGCCGTTCGCATTCGAACAGGCTGGAGAAGAGTTCCCAGAGTCCGGTATCCGGATAGAAGTGATGGGTCCGCTGTATGCCGCATGGAGATTTGGGCCCGAAGACACCGACCATGTGATCAAGGGGATGGCCGGAGACTGGTGCCGCGTCGTCGTCCGACGCCAAGACGCCTCAGACACAGGCCTCAAGGCTGTCGGCCCATACGCAGAGCGGGCACTAGAACTCGCCAGGACGTACTGATATGGCCATCCCGGCACTGATCGGGATGGTGCACCTGGGTCCGCTGCCAGGCTCTCCCGGCTTCGATGGCAATTTCGAACAGATACTCACGCAGGCCGCCGCAGACGCATCCCTCCTCGCCGAGGCCGGCTTCGGCGCAGTGATGGTCGAGAACTTCGGCGATGCTCCGTTCTTTGCAGACGACGCACCGAAGGTCACGATCGCATCCCTCACCACCGCCGTGAACACCGTTTACGAAGCCTCGCGTCTGCCCGTCGGCGTGAACGTGCTGCGCAACGACGGCCTCGGCGCCCTGTCGATCGCGGCGGCAACGCCAGCAACCTTCATTCGTATCAACGTGCTCTCCGGCTCCATGTTCACCGACCAGGGACCGATCGTCGGTCGCGCTGCAGAGGTTGCTCGCCTCCGCGCATCGATATGCCCACACGTCGAGATCATGGCCGATGTGTTCGTGAAGCACGCCACGCCGCCCTCCGGCCTCAGCCTCACGGACGCAACCAACGACCTCGTCGAGCGCGCAGGTGCCGACGTCATCGTCGTGTCCGGTGCCGGTACCGGCTCGCCTACCAGCCTGGATGATGTGAAGACGGTCGCAGCCCTCAGCGCCCTCCCCATCTTCATAGGATCGGGCGTGACAACGGACACGGTGAGCGACCTCCTCTCCGTCGCAAACGGAGTGATCGTGGGAACCGACACCAAGATCGACGCCAAAGCCACCAACCCCGTAGACCTCAAACGAGCGTCAGCCGTAGTAACCGCCGCAACCTCCTAGACCTAACGCAACGCTGGTCCGCAGTCCGCAGTCCGTAGTCCTCTGCACCGTCTTACCCACAGAACCGTGGGTAAGTCGATTTTGTCATTTCGACTTGCCTCAACCAAGCATGCAGACATTCCCGCCTAGCCCACGCACCGCAACGGTTTCAGGCACCCTCAACCATTGGTCGAGGGTTGCGTCGAACAGGGTCGAACATGGTGTGCGACATGTAGAACACCCTCTCCCCTCCCCGTCGGTTTACTGTTGGTCCATGCCAGACGACATCGATGACCTGTTCACTCAGATCCAGTCGCTTGCCGAGCAACTCGATCGACTGCCGCCAGCAGACCCGAACCGTTCTCGCCTGGAGGCGGACAGGGACCAGCTCCGTAAGCGTGCCGTCGCCCTCGCCGACAGTGGACGGCATCCTCAATCTGTGACACGCCAGATCGAAGCACTGGAGACGCGGCAGTCCGAGATCGAATCCTTCTTCATCAAGAAGGGCTATTCGGAGCGAAGCACGACGAAGAAGATCCAGGACCCTGGTGCCTACAGCCACAACATCAACGCGTTGCTACGCGCCGAGTACGCCTCCGAGCTCAGAACGATCAAGAACCAACTCGAACGCCTCAGGAACATTGACCTGTCGGACGAGCCTCGCTCGGGCGACCAATGACACGTCGCCGCCTAACTTGCGCGCGATAGCTGACGCCAACCTATGCTTCGGTGGATGCATGTTCTCGTGGCAACCGCAGGCGCCCTGAGCCCCGAACCCGTCGTTGAGTTCGCACGGCACCTCATTGGCGGCACTGGCTCCGTAACCATCACCACGGTTGTGGAGGTACCCCGTTCCTTCCTTGAAGGGATCAAGGCCGATGACTGGCATCCGCTCCGCGATGTGGACCAGGACACGCCAGACGACACCGTCGTGACGCAGTACCTGGAAGAGCGAGCACACCGGCTGACCGAACCGATCCGGCTCGCCCTTGAACAGGCCAGGATTCCCGTCAATATCCTGGTGCTTGAGGGTGCGGACGCTGCGGCTGCGATCAGCAAGGCCGCCTCTGAGTTGCATGCCGACGTTGTGATCGTCGGAGCCACCAAACAGATCTTCGAACGCGGTGCGTGGGAGAGCGTGTCGAGTCGCATCATGCTCGAATCGGGGAAGGCCGTTCTCGTCGTTCCCGAGGTTCGCAAGGACGCTGACGACTCCGAGACCGTTGAGGAATTCGTACAGGTTCCAGAGCCACACAACGGCAGGTAGGAACGCTGGCGGTCAGCTACCGACCGGGTCGCGAACGCATTTCAGGTCCGCTCCCCTTCCTCCGTCTCGTATCGCAGATTCGAGCGATTCGCACGCGGCGGTCCACGCCGCTTGTCCATCTGCGAAGCCTGAGCCCACGAGGGATGAAAGCACCTGCTCGAACGTCGTCGTATCTGCAAGGGCATCCCGTGACACGGGGAGCGTTGACCGAACGGATTCGACGATCTCGAGATAGGCGTCATGCCGTTCGGCCAGCTGATCGGGCGGCACCATCTCAGCCATGTCGGCGTGATATCTGCCCATGGCGTCTTCAAGAAGAGCCAGGAAGTTGGCGGTCTCGGAACGCACGATCGTCATGGCGCCCTCAAGATCTGCGTTCGCACCGGAAGACAGGAGCTCCTCGACTTGGGCCTCAACCGCTCGCTGATAGCTGAGCGAAATCTGCTGCGACTCGAGCACATACGCTTCCGTCACATCGTTCATGGATTCGGCGTACGCGTCGAGCGACATCGGCTCGGGCTGCGAACAGGCTGCCGCGATCAGCGCCCCAGCGAGAAGAACGGCCATCGAGCGGCTCGTCAACGCGACTCGACCTCAGCGTCACGGAACTGCGTTTGGAACAGTTGCGTGTAGACACCATCGGCGGCAAGGAGTTCTGAGTGGGTGCCAGACTCGACCATCCGCCCCCCTTCGATCACGAGGATCTTGTCTGCAGCAACGACCGTCGAAAGTCTGTGGGCGATCACGAGCGACGTTCTCAGCTTCATGATCCCCTCGAGCGCCTCTTGGACGAGCGCTTCTGAAACCGCATCGAGGTGGGACGTCGCTTCATCGAGTATCAATACGGACGGATTCTTCAGAATGACTCGTGCGATTGCGACCCGTTGTTTCTCTCCACCCGACAGCCGATATCCACGCTCGCCAACCCGGGTGGCAAGCCCATCGGACAGCGAGTCGATGAACTCCAAGATGTTCGCCGCCTCAGCAGCATCACGGAGTTCCTGAATCGTGGCATCCGGCTTTGCGTACCGGAGGTTCGCCTCGATCGTGTCGTGGAACAGATACGTCTCCTGCGTGACCACGCCCACACCGTGTGCGATGGTGTCCAACGAGAGATCGCGAACGTCCACGCCGTCGATGCTGACCGTTCCCTTCGAAACGTCATACAGCCGTGGAACAAGGTACGTCAACGTCGTCTTGCCTGCTCCCGATGGGCCAACCAGCGCAACGGTCTCACCCGGCTCTACCTCGAGAGAGATCCCCTCAAGGGCCCAGCCCGTTGACGCACGGCGTTGAACCTCGTCGAGCCGCCCTGAATCCCTCCAACTGAACCGTCGCACGGACTCGAGCCCGGCGTGGTTGCTGTCGTCGTAGGTGAACCAGACGTCGTCGAAACGGACTCGGCCCTCTACCGGATCGATCACGACAGGATCGTCACGTTCAGCGATGTCGATCGGCATGTCGAGCACCTCGAACACTCTCTCGAATGAGACAAGCGAGGTCGTGATCTCCACTCGAGCGTTCGACAGCGCAGAAAGCGGGCCGTAGAGCAGCCCCAGGTATGCGGTCAACGCAACGATCGTCCCGATGGTCAACGATCCGTTGATCACGAGGACGGCACCAAGCCAGAAGGTCACCGCTGTGCCGAGTGCTGAGACGAGGCCGAGTGCCATGAAGAACCACCGGCCAATGGTCGCTTGGCGAACACCAAGATCCCGCACATCGGCAGCGTGCGTCCCGAATCGATTTCCCTCCTCGTCGGCTCGGCCGAACAGCTTCACGAGCAGAGCACCGGACACGGAGAGAGTCTCCTGCATTACAGAGTTCATCTGGGCGTTGGCATCCATCTGTTGTCGCCGCACCACACGCAGCCGTGCGCCAACCTTGCGCGACGCGTAGAGGAACAGCGGAAGAATCGAGATCGCAAGGAGGGTCAGACGCCACTCGAGCCTCATCATGATGAACACGGTGGCAAGGACCGTGAATGTGTTTGCCGCAAGCGTCACGAACGTGCTGGTCACAGCTTGCTGGGCGCCGACGACGTCCGAATTCAATCTCGACATCAGCTCGCCCGTTTTGGTGTTCGTGAAGAAACCGAGGGACATGCCCTGGAGATGTGCGAACAACTCCCGCCGCAGGTCGTAGATGATGCCTTCACCCATCGATGCACTCGCCCGACGCTGGGCGACACCGACGACGCCATTGATGAGGGGCACCGCGATCATCGCAAGACCGAGCCACGTAACAAGGGTCAAGTCGCCCGAGGGGATCGCATCATCGATCAATCGCCTCATGAGAAGCGGTGGCACCAGCGTGAGCAGCGAGATGACGACGATCGTCGCGAGCACGATCACAAGCTGAAGGCGGTACGAACGCGCGTAAGAGAGGACCCGCTTGATCAACGCCCGATCGATCTCCGGTGGCGCTTGATCCTCGTCGTGGCGGAGGAACGCTCCCCAACTGCTTCCGTGCATCATGCTGGCAAAGATAGGGCGCTACAACGACACGTTGAGCACGTAGACACCTTGCGGGGCCGCATCAGCCCGTTGGGAGCAGATCGGACATCAACATCACCGTCGTGGCGACATCCGTGCACAGTTGCTCCGAGATCTCAGATCGACAGAAGAGTTCATATTGCATCGACGACTCGGTCCAGCCGAGACTGATGCCGTCGGGGACGACCACGAGATCGATCTTGCTCTTTCGATCGAGCGTGTCGAACGCCGCGCTTCCGACGCGGAGGACACCGATCCGACCTGTATCCGACTGGTACGGATCAGACGTCCACAGACCGAACGCAGCAGACGTGTCGGGATCCAACAGGCCTGTGGATTCCCGGTACACGAGTTGGCTGGTGATCCAACGAACTTGCTCGGGAACGAACTCGGGAAAACGGAGGGAGGGCAGCGCTGCGGCCAACTCAGCACGGGAGGACTGGACGAAACGGCTGTTGCCCACCCTGTCATCCCAAACAGCACTGATGACCTCATCCGGTTCACCGATGTGCTGCGGATCCTTCGCGTCGTTGTACCAGACCACGTCGAGCGTGCCCACGAGCGCCTCGCTCCCGGTGCCAGCGGCGACCGTGGGGATCGAAACGGTGGTTGTCGTCTCTCCGTCCACAAAGCTGCGCGTCCGATCGCCGACCCCATCGAGAAGACCCGCTTCGCCGCAGCCGACGACAACGAGCGCAAGCAGAACGATGGTTGGTAGATAACGTCTCACAGCGTGAAGGATGCCATGGATTCCAAGCAACTTGCATCACCGTCGCTCGCTGTGCTCGGCCCAGACCACAGACAACAGGCAACAGACCAGAACAGCATGATGCGGCGCGCTCCTAGCCTCCGAACATGCCGAACTCGCTCGCTGTGATTACCCAAGGCCTGTCAGGGGACGGTCCGCTCGACACCGCGACATCCAGGTGCCTTCTCGATGCAGTGGGTCGGGCAGAAATCGGCGAGACATTGGAAGTCGGAACACCACATCGTGTGTTGGCCTTCGGAAAGCACGACACGACCGCTTCGGGCTTTGTCGCCGCAGTCGCATCCGCAAAGGAACGTGGCTTTGAGCCAAGCGTGAGGATTGCCGGCGGTCGTGCTGCTGTCTTCCACGAGCAGACCGTCCGGTTCGGGTGGACGATGCCCGTCGCTGACCCGGCAGCCACCATGCACGAACGGTTCGCCATCCTGGCGAACGCTGTGGTCGATACGCTCGCAGAGTTCGGGATCGCTGGAACCATTGGCGAGGTACCGGGGGAATACTGCCCCGGCAGATACAGCGTGCACGTGTCAGGTAGGAAGGTCATGGGCGTTGGACAACGGCTGACCAAGGCAGCTGCGTACGTGGGCGGCGTCGTGGTTCTCGACGGAGCCGACGCCATCAACGATGTGCTCGTTCCGGTCTACGGACACCTCGACATCCCGTTCGATCCCACTGCCACCGGCGCCCTGTCAGACGTGACGACCGTCGCTGCCGACGAATTCTGCCGTGCGCTCTCGATCATGATCGCTGATGGCAAGAAGATCGAGACAGCGACCGTATCTCATGCGATTCGCACCGCCGCGTTCACCCAGCGTGCAGATCACGATCCTTCGATACTTGCGTGATCCGATTGAACCATCAAGACTCCCCTTCATGAAATTGCTTGTCATCAATGGGCCGAACCTCAACCTTCTCGGAACGAGGGAACCAGAGATCTACGGTTCGGTCACCCTTGCTGACCTCGAATCGCAATGGGAGACACGCGCGCTGACGTTGGGTATCGAACTCGACACCTTCCAGTCGAACCACGAGGGGGCGATCATCGATACGCTCCATGCAGCGCGCGCTTCGACCGACGGTGTTGTGCTCAACGCCGGTGCGCTGACGCACTACAGCTATGCGCTCCATGACGCGATCGTCGCATGCGACATTCCGACCGTCGAAGTTCACATCTCCAACATCCATGAGCGAGAGGCGTGGCGGCACACATCCGTAATCTCTCCGGCTGCAGAGATGGTGATCGTCGGCCGAGGCACGGAGGGCTATCTCAACGCCATCGACCATCTGCACGCGCTGCTTTCACATCCACCATCGACACACCGATATGGGCCCGATGCGGACAACGTTCTCGACCTGAGGACTCCGGACGGGAGCGGCCTCTTCAGGGTCGCAGTGATCGTTCATGGAGGGTTCTGGCGGTCGATCTATGGCAGAGACGTGATGGATCCGGTAGCCATCGACCTCACAGACCGAGGTTGGGCGACTGTGAACGTTGAGTATCGAAGAGGCCCTGGCTCCTATCCAGCGGCATGTCAGGATCTCGACCGTGCGCTCGACTGGGTCAAAGCCAACGCCTCCCAGCATCGACTCGATCCAGACGCCATCGTGGCGATCGGCCACTCGGCCGGTGGCTATCTGGTGGTGAACGCTGCACATCACCGCGACGATCTGGCTGGCGTCGTCGCT
Organism: uncultured Kiloniellales bacterium; assembly: GCA_964196275.1. Classification (GTDB taxonomy): domain Bacteria; phylum Actinomycetota; class Acidimicrobiia; order Spongiisociales; family UBA5794; genus UBA5794. The sequence continues at coordinate 10,968 of CAXMSN010000009.1, forward strand.
TTGGGCGCCGTAACGGACATCGTTGCATCGAGTGAGGCACGGCCGCAGGATGATCCTGTAGCCACGTTCATCGGTGGCCCTCGTGCGACACACGGAACGCTCTGGTCCGAGGCAGAGATCACGGGCAGACCTGCGTCAGCCGTCTCGCTCGTTCACGGTGCTCTCGACATCGACGTCGACCCCTCCCAATCAGAGTCCTACGTGCAGCTTCGCGGAGGTCACACGCCGCTGACGATGCTCGGAGATACGGGACACATGGAACTGATCGATCCGTCTCACGGCGCCTGGGAATCCGTCATCAGGTCACTCGACGCCATCGGTTCGTAGCGCTCAGTCACCGGAGACAAGTGACTGGATACGCGCGAGGCCCTCAACAAGGTCATCGTCCGCCAATGCGAACGAGAAGCGAGCGTACCCGGGCGCACCGAACGCCTCCCCGGGAACCATCGCTACGTTTGCTTCATCGAGGAATAGCGATGCAAGATCGAGTGTCGACTCGACGGTTCTTCCAGCGATCGAACGGCCGAGCAACGCCTCGAAACTCGGGAAGGCATAGAAGGCCCCACCTGGCTCCAGGCAGGTCACGCCGTCGATCGCCCTGAGCATCTCGACCATCTTGAGCCGTCTCCGATCGAAAGCAGTGCGCATGGTCTCGACCGCGTCCAGGGAACCAGAAACAGCGGCCAACGCGGCGGCCTGGGCGACATTGTTGACGTTCGACGAAAGATGCGACTGGATGCGGGTTGCGCCCTTCGCTACGGCCTCAGGAGCGATCATCCAACCAACCCTCCAGCCCGTCATCGCAAAGGTCTTTGCGACACCGTTCACGACCACGCATCTGTCAGCCATCTCTGGCACCAGCGTCGGCATCGAGGAGAATTCATTGGCGCCGTAGACGAGGTGCTCGTAGATCTCATCGGTCATCACCCAGATGCCACGATCTGTCGCCCACTCTCCGACGGCCCGGACCTGAGCCTCCGTGTACACGGAGCCCGTCGGGTTCGAAGGACTCACGAAGATGAGCATCTTCGTTCTGTCGGTGACCGCAGCTTCCAATTGCTCGACCGTCACGGTGAAGTTCGTCGTTTCGTCGGTTGGGATCATCACCGCCTTGCCTCCGGCGAGGGCGACCGCTTCTGGGTAGCTGACCCAGTACGGGGACGGGAGGAGGACCTCGTCGCCCGGATCGATCAGCACCTGACAGGTCTGGTATACGGCATGTTTCCCGCCGTTCGTCACCACAACTTGTGAACTCTCGACAGCGAAACCTGAGTCACGGAGCGTCTTGGCTGCGATTGCGTCCCTCAACGCAGGCTGACCGGGGGTCGGTGAGTACTTGTGTGAAGTGGGGTCGCTCACAGCCCGCATCGCCGCTTCCACGATCGCAGGCGGAGTCGAGAAATCGGGCTCTCCCGCACCGAAGCCGATCACGGGACGTCCCAGTGCGCGGAGCTCCTTGGCCCGGGTGGAGATCGCAATCGTTGCTGACGGCCGAACTGCTGCCGCCCTTTCTGAGATGGACCCACGATCTGTCATTCGGGCTAGCCTCCTGCTTCATCGAGCTTTCGACCGGAACGATAGACATGACCACGCATCCGCCGATCGCGATCCCTCCGCATCTGCTGCCCGCCGATGGCCGCTTCGGGTCCGGTCCGAGCCGGATACCGACAGCTTCCATCGGCGAGCTTGCGTCCAGCGGCGCAGATCTGCTTGGCACGAGTCACCGAAAACCAGCTGTCAAGCATCTCGTTGCAAGCCTCAAGGACTCGCTCGCCGACATGCACTCCCTCCCTGACGAGTACCGCGTCGTTCTGGGAGTGGGCGGGGCGACCGCCTTCTGGGACGCAGCTGCATTCGGGCTGATCGAGTCGAGGTCCGCTCACTTCACCTGTGGCGAGTTCTCGTCGAAGTTCGCCACCGTCGTCGCTGGAGCGCCACATCTTGATGACCCGGTGGTCGTCGCTACCGACTACGGCGAAGCGCCGGATCCGGTACCGGTCGACGGCATCGACGCTGCAGCGTTCATCCACAACGAGACGAGCACAGGCGTGATCGCCCCGTTCAAGCGGTTCGACGATGAATTGGTTCTTGTGGACGGCACATCTGCAGCGGGTGCCATCGTCTTCGATCCGCTCTCGGTTGACGCGTACTACTTCTCTCCGCAGAAAGCCCTCGCCTCTGAAGGTGGGCTGTGGGTGGCGTTCATGTCACCGAACGCGATCGACCGGGTCCACAGGATCGCATCGTCTGGCCGGTGGATCCCGCCCTCTCTCTCCCTCGAGATCGCCGTCGCCAACAGCGCCAAAGACCAGACGTACAACACACCATCGATCGGGACCCTGTATCTGATGTCGCTCCAGGTCCGCTCCGTACTCGACGAGGGCGGACTGTCGGTGGCAGCAGCACGCTCGAACAAGTCCTCGACACACCTGTATGGCTGGGCAGAGGCGAGCGAGTATGCGGCGCCCTTCGTCAGCAGACACGAGCTTCGATCACCAACGGTCGTCGCCATCGATTTCACCGAAGCTGTCGACGCCGATGCGGTCGCAGCGATACTCCGAGCAAACGGCCTCGTCGACACCGAGTCGTACCGGAAACTCGGCAGGAACCAGTTGCGAATAGCGACGTTCCCAAGCATTCCAACCTCGGACATCGAAGCGTTGACCGCGTGCATCGACTACGTCGTCAGCGAGATGGCTGCCGGATAGAGACGCCACCCGCTACCGAAGAACATACGCTCGTGCGCAATCGGCCCCGTGTAGCCTCGAAGCATGTTGCATCTGATGCTGATGCGCCACGGCAAGTCCGACTGGCATGCCGGAGCGCTGGACGACCACAGCCGCCCTCTGTCGAACCGCGGTGTGCGGTCCGCCGAACGGATGGGCCAGGTGCTCCGCGACCTCCAACTCGTTCCGGACATCGTCGTCAGCTCGACCGCAACGAGAGCTCGCTCCACAGCCGAGATCGCACGGATCTCCGGTGGCTGGGACTCCAGGCTCATCCTTGCTGACGAGCTGTACGGTGCAAGCGTTGAGACGACGCTCCAGTGCGCCGAGCGGCATGCCGGCGACGCCACACGGGTGATGCTCGTCGGTCACCAGCCGACGTGGTCGATGACCGTCCAGCAGCTGACCGGCGGGACTGCCGACATCCGCACCGCGACCGTCGCCGACATAGAGATCCATGCCACCAGCTGGGATGGGCTTCCGTCGGCCAGAGGTACCCTCAGCTCGTTGTTGCAGCCACGTTCGTTCATGGCGGACGACTGAAGACCGCCACGTTCTGCTGGAATCACCCCACGAGCAACCACCGGAGTCCCAATGATCGACCTGCGTAGCGACACAATCACGAGACCGAGCGATGCCATGCGTTCAGCCATCGCAAACGCTCCCGTCGGTGATGACGTCTATCACGGGGACCCGACCGTCAACGCACTCGAGGAGCGAACCGCAGAGATTCTCGGCAAGGAAGAGGCCGTGTACGTGCCCTCCGGCACCATGGGAAACCAGATAGCGGTTCGCCTCCACACCCAGCCCGGCGATTCTGTGGTACTCGAGACTGACGCACATATCGGTACCCACGAGATCGGTGGCGCAGCACTCCACTCCGGTGTCACGCTCCAACGCATCGACGGCAGCCTCGGAACGTTCACGGCGGACCAACTCGAAGCGAAGCTTCCGATCGATCATCCGGCACTCCCCTCGCACCTGCTCGATCCGTACACACTCGTGTGCCTCGAGAACACCCACAATGCAGCGGGCGGAACCGTGTGGTCCCTCGAACAGACGCGTTCGGTGACGGACCGTGCCTCCTCCCTTGGCCTTGCGACACATCTCGACGGCGCTCGGCTCTGGAACGCATCAGCGGCAACAGGCACGGACGTTTCTGACTACGCGGCGTGCGTGGACACGGTCAGTGTGTGCTTCTCCAAAGGTCTCGGTGGACCCGTCGGCTCGGCATTGGCTGGCTCATCTGAACTCATGTTCGAAGCTCGCCGCCTCAAGCACATGTTCGGCGGCGGCATGCGCCAGGCGGGAATGATCGCTGCCGGCGCCATGTACGCGCTCGAGAACAACCGTGAACGTCTTCTAGAGGACCACGCCAACGCTCTAGCGTTCGCCAATGGCATCGCTGACATCGATGGTGTGACGGTTGCCGTCGACGCGGTGCACACCAACATCGTGTACTTCGATGTCGCTCATCCGGGTGCCGTGGTCGATGCTGCGTACGATGCCGGAGCAGCGATGCTCGCTGCAGATGCGACGCAGATTCGCGCCGTGTTCAGCCTTGAAGTGGACGCTGCGGACACCGCAAAGGCCATCGATGTTGTGGCATCCGCCGTTTCATCTGCTTCATCATCTGCCTCATCATTGCCGAAGTCTTAAGACCACTCTCGACCGTCTCACCCGACGTGGTATCGGGATACAGTTATCGCATGGATAAGACCTACACAGAAGAAGATCTGCGGAATCGGCTGACGCCTCTCCAGTACAGGGTGACCCAGGAAGAGGGCACCGAACGCCCTTTCACGGGCGAGTACGTCAACGATAAGCGCACGGGCATGTACAAGTGTGTTGTGTGCGGATTCGAATTGTTCGAATCGGATACCAAGTACGACTCACGGTCAGGTTGGCCAAGTTTCACCGCTCCTGCCTCAGACGAGGCGGTGACGGAAGACGTCGACAAGACGCTCGGGATGGTCCGTACGGAGTCCAACTGTGCGAACTGCGGAGCACACCTCGGCCACGTCTTCCCTGACGGACCGGGTCCCGACGGACTCAGGTACTGCATCAACTCAGCGTCGCTCGAATTCGACCCGGGCGAGGACTCCTAGAAGCCCCTCGTCAGCACCATGAGCGCAACGATCAGAACCGCAGACACGGCGATGATCATCGTGACAACCGTGCGACCGAACACCTCGTCGCCCTTTGATACGGAAATCAGCGGCATGATCTTCTCTGGTTTCGCCTTCTGATCGGACTTACCGCCCTGCGCGGCGATTCGCGTCGCAAGCGGTGTCGCGGTGGCGGCGTCCTCGTCCTCCGCGACTTTCAGGGCCTCAGCGAACTGATTGGGAGTTTCAGGCGTGAAGAGGACCATCTCGCTCCCGAGAACGACCTTGAACGATCCTTCTCCGACGGACGTGACTGTGCACTCACCCTGACTCCATGACCCGAGTTGCTCGGATCCTGCTGTCAGCATGATCTCGTCTTCTATGGTTTCGAGAACAGCATCGAGCCCGGGCCCATCTTCGCCCGGGAGCAACAGTGTTCCTGCAAACGCATTGCTCATGCGCCCTCCTCTTTCCACCTGGAGAGGTTTTCGGAGTGAATCTGCCACATATGAAGGCATTTCCAGCGGATTTGGGTCGAGAGGCCCACGTATCAGCGGTGTGTCAGTGGAGTATCAGCGGAAATCTCTCGAAGCGAGAACCGGTGCAGGCCACTGCTCCAATCGCTGAGCGACCAGATTCGTCACCCCATCCCTGTATTCGAGAACCCCTGTGATCACGATGCCAACGGCCTTCCGCGCTATCTCGTAATTGGCCTCCCACACAGGGGGCATGAGCACAACGTTTATGATCCCCGTCTCGTCCTCAACGTTGAAGAACCGCACACCGTGCGCCGTCTCTGGACGCTGACGATGAGTGACGATCCCAGCAACCTTGACCCTGGAGTTGTGCTTCTTGAGCCTGAGGGCATCCGCTGTCCGAAGGACACCCATCTCGTCAAGGTTCTCCCGGATGAGTGACACCGGGTGGGTGAGCGATATCCCGGTTGACCACAGGTCGGCTTCGATCGTCTTCGCATCGTCCATGACCGGAAGATCCGGACTGGGCGCACCGCTGCTGAGGGCAAGACGATCAGGGCCAAGCTCGGACAACGCTCCTGCTCGCCACATACCGTCTCTCTTCCCAAGCCCAAATGAACCGAACGCACCCGATGCGGACAGCCCTTCGTGAGCTGCGACGGAGAGGCCCGTGCGCTGGGCGAAATCCTCAGGTGACGCGAACGCACCCCCCGTGAACCGTGCCGCCTCGATTCGTGTGATCTCTGTCTCACCCAGGTTGCGCACGTACCTGAGGCCCAGACGGAGGGAGACCGACCTGCGGACGGGGTCGTCCACCGCACCCATCCCCCGCCTCCATGCCATCCCGAGGTACTCGGCGATGTCCTTCCTGTCGGCCTCGGCGTCTTCGATCGTGCAGTCGTGGATCGAGTGGTTGACGTCGGGTGGCAGGACGATGACCCCATGGTGGATCGCATCCGCAACGAGCGAATTCGGTGAGTAGAACCCCATCGGCTGTGCATTGAGCAGCCCGGCGAAGAACTCTGCTGGCCAGTGGTACTTCAACCACGCCGTTGCATAGACGATGTACGCAAAGGAGACAGAGTGGGACTCGGGGAATCCGAACGATGCGAAGCCCTGGAGCTTGTCCCACAGTTCGTCGGCAGCCTCATCGGTGACCCCTTTTTCTGCCATTCCCGTATATACCTCGTCCTTGAGCTTCGCCATCTCATCGTCCGACCGCTTATGGGTCATCGCCTGGCGGAGCCTGTCCGACTGCCCGGGTGAGAAGCCTGCACATACCCGGGCGAGCTCCATCAGTTGCTCCTGGAAGATGGGAACACCAAGCGTCTTCGACAGGATCGGTTCTGCCGCGGGATGCATGTAGCGCACGGGCTCTTCGCCGTTTCTACGTCTGAGATAAGGGTGGACTGACTGCCCCTGAATCGGGCCGGGCCTGATCAATGCCACTTCGATCGCGAGGTCGTAGAAGGTACGAGGCTTCATGCGTGGCAGGGTGGCCATCTGCGCCCGTGACTCGACCTGGAACACCCCTACTGTGTCCGCACGGGTGAGCATCTCGTACACCACCGGCTCCTGCGGAATGAAAGCGAGGTCGATATCGATCCCGTGCGCATCGGCGATCGCATCGACCGAGAGATGCAGCGCATTGAGTGCACCAAGGGCAAGGAGATCGAACTTGACGATGCCCATCGCTGCAGTGTCGTTCTTGTCCCACTGGAGCACGGACCGATCAGCCATCCTTCCCCACTCCACGGGGGTTGTCTGCCACAGTGGTCGCTTCGAGATGACCATCCCCCCAGAGTGGATGCCGAGATGTCTCGGGAACCCATCAAGGCGATGGCACACGTCGTAGATGTGGTCAGCAGTGAGCCCCTCGGGAAGCTCAACCACCTCTTTGAGCACCTTCGGGTTCCGTGTATCGAGGTACTTGGTCAGCCCGGTCACCTGTGCCTGGGTGAGCCCGAAGGCTTTGCCGACGTCCTGGAGCACGGACTTGGCTCGGTAAGTGATCACATTGGCCACCATGGCTGCACGCTCCCTGCCATATCGCCGGTAGCAGTACTGGATGACCTCTTCACGCCGTTCTGCCTCGAAGTCGATATCGATATCGGGTGGTCGGCCACGCTCGTGGGAGAGGAATCGCTCGAACGGAAGACCGAGCCGTATGGGGTCGACCCTGGTGAGGCCGATAACCCGGCAGACAGCAGAATCTGCGCCCGAGCCACGGATCTGGCAGTAGATATCACGACCACGGGCGAAAGCAACGATGTCCCATGCGACGAGGAAGTACCCAGCGAAGCCAAGGTCTGCGATCACCCCCAGTTCGTGCTCAAGCCTTCGTCTGGCCATGGGGTCGATCCCGTTCTCCGAACCGGGGTACACCTCTGACGCCCCTTCGTAGGCGAGCGATGCGAGATACTCATCCTCAGTGGTGAAGGAACCGGGCAGAGCGAAATCGGGGAGTTCAGGAGCGAGGAGGTCAAGGTCGAATGCGAGATACGCACCAAGTTCGGCGGCTGTGTCCACCGCCCCCGGATACCGCGAGAACTTCACTGCCATCTCATCAGGTGTTCGAAGATGTCTGAGATCTGTAGCCGGACGGAACGCATCCGCTGCATCGAGCGACCTCCGTCCACCGATGGCAGCAAGCACCTCTGACAGGTCGGCATCGTGGCGATGGGCGTAATGGACGTTGTTCGTGGCGACCGTCGGGAGCCTGAGCCGCATCGCCACATCGGCGAGCACATCGTTTCGTAGATCGTCGACAGGCAGACCGTGGTGGGTCAGTTCGATGTAGAAGCGGTCAGGGAAGAGCTGCTTGAGCTTCTCTGCCTCGGCAACTGCATCCGAAAGATCGCCACGCGCCGCAGCACGGGGAACCGCACCCTGCCAACACCCGGACAAGGCAACCAATGAACCATCCCGCGAGGCCTCCTCAAGATCTCGATATGAATATCTCGGGGCGTCCTTACGGCCGCGGAACTGCCCCCTCGTCACCAGCCTGCTGATGGCGGCGTATCCAGTGGGATCTGGGGCAAGAAGCACCACATGGTCCGTAACCGCTGCCTCCGTCGGCTTCGTGCCATGCATTCTCCTGACACGCCCTCGTCGGGTCAGGTCATCCTCACCCGTGAGCGGGACGGGCGTATCGAGCGGAACGATCAGATCGCCAACGGACGCCTCGGAGCGGCGGGACGGCTCCTGGGGCATACCGATCTCTGTGCCATAGACCACGGGAAGACCGATCGCCGAGGCATGCGCATGGACCTGTACCGCTCCCCGGAACCCGTCGTGATCGGTGATCGCCAAAGCCTCGTAGCCGAGGTTCGCTGCCTGTTCGACCAGTTCACCGGCCCACGATGCACCATCAAGGAAGGAGTAATTCGTGTGACAGTGCAGCTCAGCGTATCGACTCATCAGTTCACAGTAATCGAACATACGTTCGACTGTCCATTTCCAAATCCACCATCGTTCAGAAATCCGTGTCTAGCTTGCCTGACGGAAGGGATACATGTGACAGGCAACTGGGCGCCGTTCTACGGCACTGACACGCACAACACCTATGAGATCTACGTCGACTTACGACGTGCGGAGCGCGATGTACGCACCCCGCTCGGACCGTATGTTCCGCCGGAGACGATCTCGGAATTCGCGAGCGCCGCCGTCGACATGCCTGCGATGCCGGACCGACCACAGCGCCTGCTCGAGGCACTCGAGAGCAGAGGCGTACGACACACACGCCTCTCGAGCAGGCCACTGCCGGGCCGCGGCCATCATCCTGATCGACTGCGCCCCAAGCGCGGTCCACTAGCAAAGCTCGCACAGCTCACCCGCTAGTCACAGCTAGTCGGGTTATCGCGCTCTTGCCTCCATCGGCTCACGGCCTGTTCTGATGTCGTAATGTGGACTCATGACGGAGTTCTCGATTCAGCTCACCAACCGCCCCGGTCAGCTCGCGACACTCACCAGGATCTTGGGTGATGCCGGAATCGGTATCGAGGCATTCGCAACCATCGCCGACGGCAAGAGTTCACACGTTCGGTTCATCCCCGACAACGATGCCCGCGTACGGAGAGCACTCAAGGCCGCTGGCCTCGACTGGCGTGAGACCGACGTCCTCGACACGTTCATTCCCCGCGGGACATCGGGTCTTGCCGCCATGGCAGAAGGCCTCGCCGAGGTTGGCGTGAACATCGACTCGCTCTATCTTCTCCACACGAACGCCGAGGGTTTCCACCTTGCGGTAACAGTCAGCGACCCCGACACTGCCCGAACGGCGCTCGCGGGGTAACAGCGATGTCACTGGGCTTTGGGCTTCTCTCCGGTCAGCGTGTCGCCGACGACCCTCGTTCTTGGGAGGACGTCTACGGCGAACTCGTTGCGCTCACCGTCCACCTTGAGCGTCGCGGCTACTCGTCTGTGTGGACCACGGAACACCACTTCGTTGACGATGGTTACATGCCGTCTCTGCTCGTCACTTCGGCAGCAATGGCAGCAGTAACGACCACGATCAAGATCGGTACGGGCGTTGTGCTTGCGCCGCTTCACCACCCGATCAGCCTTGCCGAGGACGCTGCGACCGTGCAAGCCATCAGTAACGGAAGGTTCATCCTTGGCCTGGGCCTTGGCTGGTCGCCGACTGAGTACACGGCCTTCGGTGCGGACCTCACGAAGCGTGGCAAGGCGATGGGTGAGATCCTCCAGTTCCTCCCGAAGGCGTGGAGCGGCGAACCGTTCACATGGGAAGGCGACTTGTACTCCTATCCCGAACTGGCGGTGCGCCCAGCGCCGAGCGTGAAGATCCCCGTCGTGGTGGGCGGGAGCGTTGATGCCGCGGTGCGGAGAGCGGCACGGTACGCCGACGGGTTCTTCTCCAATGCCACCCCCACCGCGTTCGCCGCACAGGTCGCTGTCGCAACAGAGGAGATGGAGCGAATCGGACGTGATCCCGACACGTTCCGCTGGGTCTACTACGCGTCGATGTACCCCGGTCCGAAGGAAGAGATCATCGACCAGCTGTGGCACCAGGTGTGGAAGTACTCGGACATGGAGGCTTCGGCGACACGATCCAGTGACATCGTCCCAACCGCACCGCTGACCGACGAGTGGCGGGAACGCATGCTCGAACGCATAGTCGGCGGTTCGGCGGAACAGATCATCGACACGATCGGGAACCTGCGCGAACAGATCGGTGTTCCGGTCGAATGGGTCGCTCGCAGCCACTTCGCCGACCTCGACTACGAGCGTCAGGTCGAGATCGTGGACGCCCTCGCCGAGGACGTCATGCCTCACCTCTCGGCGGGCTGATTCGCGGCGTGATCGTCAGGTCGAGTCGACGGCGCTGAGCACCCACGCGATACCGTCCACGGGGTCTTCCACGCCGATGTGGAGATTCCATCCGCCGATCCGGTCCCCCGGGTCCCACAGGACCCAGCGCATCTCGTCAGCTTCCTCGCCGAGCGGCGAGAGATCCTCTGGCTGTTCGTCGTACCCGAGTGCCTCGAGCAGAACCCACCAGGCTCCCGCACGACCGGTAGGCGTGCCTCGCCTTCGTCCGTGGCTTCCGCCGCTCGCACCGGCCCACACCATCGCCTCGAGAGCTGTCGCCGCATCGACTTCAGCGAGTCGAACCCGCCGGGGGCCGAGCGATCGGATCGCTTCCTCGATCGTTCCATCGACGGTGACCGCCTCTGCCTTGCCGAGCGAGTCCTCCCACCAAGGCTTCACGAGGTCAAGCATCGCAGGGCAGATGCCGTCGTCATCCTGTTGTTCGGCGGCATCTGGTAGGTCGACCCATGCCATCTCGAGATCGAAGATGTCGTCGGGGAACACGGCGCGATCGGACTTGTACTCGGCGAACGGATAGGTGGGCTCCCAGGTCTGCACACCGAGGGGAACCAGCAGGACATGTGAGTCGATCAGCTCAGGATCGATCGCATCCCCCCTGATCGACCGTTCATGGGCGATCATCGCCCGCATCGTCGGGGACAGCGCCAGCGGCTCGAAATCTGGCCATGGGTGGGTCGACGCAGCGACCTCCCATAGCGGTCCGAGCGCGAAACGCCCCTTTCCGTCAGCAAACACACCCGCCCCACCGGCGACAGCTGCCGGAGCTTCGAGTGCCAGACGATATTCAGCGAACTGAGAGATCCCCCACAGTTGCTTGCCACGCTCTACCGCTTCGTCGCAGCGGTCCCTGAGCTCGACGAGTTCGTCCCATGCACGGCGCTCACATACTCCGTCGATGTAGCGCGACAGACCTGCCAGATCCGATCCCTCTATGAGCGCTTCAAGCTGTTCGTTCACACCGCCACCCTAGGGACGCCCTCGACAAGGATGTCGAAACGACTCAGCCCCGCCGCGGCTCCGCACAGCTCTGAACGGTGACGTTGACAGCCGACACTCCCAGGTTCAACAGGGTGGTCGGTCGGTACAAATCCGAAACGGTGACGCACAACTGTTCGCCCGAAATCGAAATGGTCGCATCGCCGCTCGACAGGACTGCTACCACCCTCATCGCCTCGGACTTTGCTGCAGCGGTGTCGAGAACGAGTCTGGAGGCATAGGCATCGGTGACTGACAACATCGACGCTCCCGACTCGGCCGCAGCGTCAGCGGCGCCCGCTACCACTCGGTAGGTCGCCGACAGCAGGGCCAGTTCCACGACGAGTGCGACCATCACGAACGATGTAAGAGCCAGCCCTGCGAACATGGGGAGTATCGAGCCCCTTTCCTCTTTCATCGGTCACTCCGATACGGACTGATCGGCATTGCGAAGCGGGATGTGACGGTCGTTCCTAGGTCGGCGCCACCTATCGAGACGAGTTCGACGTCGATAGAAGCCGACACATGGACAACGCCATCGATCACGTCGATGGTGACATCCGCTCGATGCTGCTGACTTGGAGGCGCTCCGTGACGCGCCACCCACGTGGCAACGCCCCGCGCTTCCTCGAGAGCGACGGATGACGCCTCGCTCATCCGAGCCGTCATCAGGACTGTCGGCAGGACTATCGACAGAATCGCGAATCCAAGGACCACGATCTCGATGAGGGAAGTCCCACGGTCCTCCGTCACGGCGGGACCACGATCGGGGCTCGACGCTCCACAGAGATCGTGACCGGTAACAGATCGGGGCCGGGTGGCTGCCAGTCGAACGAGAGCGACCCATGCACCATCGCTCCGTTGGCCTCGAGCAGGATCTGGAGGTCAGCAGTTCCGGGAACGGTTGCCAAGACGTCCCTGGCAAGGCGGGTGCGTTCCTCAGCAAGAGTGCCTGGTGCGATGGCAGCGCGGCGCACCGACGCGTCAACAGCCGTCGCAGCTGCGTTCCTCGCGATCACGAGGAACGCAATCTGCACGACCAGCATCAACAGGAGGAAGAACACCACCATGGATGCCAAGCCCTCCAACGTGACGGACCCTCGCTCTAGCCGAAGAATCCGCCGAACTCGTTTGCGATATTGCCCCAGATGTTGTCTGCGGTACCGCTCACCTGTGGCAGTAGCAGAGCAATAACAAGGATCGCGATCGTTGCGAGTCCGAGCCATTCCACTGTGGTGGCCCCTCTTTGATTTCGTAACATTGGTTCTTCCTTCCTTCCTTTCCTTGGTCATTGCGTACCCGAAAGCGCTCTCAAACCGAGCAGCGTCGGGTACAACAGGAACAGCAGTGCGGTGGGAACCATGAGCGCGAGGATGGGGCCGTACGTGGCGATCGCTCTCTTTCCGCCCTCGGCGGTGAGGTCCCTCTCGATTCCAGCTCGCAGATCAACGGACAGCTCGGCAAGCATCAAGGCGAGGCGTCCTCCAGATTCATGGGCGTGCCCAAGAAGGTCGTACAGCCGACGCCCATCCTGATGGGCGGTCGCCTCCCCGGCTTCACTCAGACTCTCGGTCAAACCAGAGCCCTCGTCCTGTCGCGCGAGAACAGATGTGAGCTCGTCCACCGCAACACCGGTCAGGTCCTGTGTGACCGATCGAATCGATTGATGGACGGAATCTCCGGCCACCACGTGGAGCGCGATGGCATCAGCGATGATCGGCAACTCGAAACGAAGGTTCCGCGCCCTGCGAGCCTGCGCGTTCGTGTGACGGGACGACCAGACGAAGTATCCACCCGCCGCACCCAGCAGCGACAGAATTGGCGCCGAACGCCCGGTGCCCGAGATGAACAGGTCGCCCTGCGATGCGAGTGCGCCCATCAAGCCACCGACCAGAACCGACAGCATCCACGGCGCGCTGCGGATCGATCGCTCTGGCTCGACCTCTGCTTCCTCCGTCGGCAACAGGTACTGCCCGAGCGACTCGGCAAGAGACGTGCTGGCGCCACCCGAGACGATGAAGAACACAGCGACGGCGGCTACGAGGGCCACCACAACGGTCATTTGAACATCCTTGGGGTGTCCGACAGCGATGCGATACGAACGGACAGGATCCAACCGGTGACCGTGAGAGCAAGACCAATGCCGATCACGACGGCTCCCTCGGCAGTCGAGAACGCCAATGCGGCCTGAGGATTGGTTGCGATCGACAGCGCAAGGATCACCCACGGCGCAGCAAGTGCGACACCGGCAGTGACTCGCTGCTCAGTCATCGCTGCCTCATGCGCCTGCCTGAGACGGGATTCGCCAGCGACAGACGCGCTGAGAGCGGCAAGCACCTCCCCCACCCGGTGTCCACCGGAGTCATTGGCGACGATGAGCGTCATCGTTACGCGGTCTGCCGTCGGATCAGACGCACGCAACCGGACGTGACGCATCGCGGCGGCGAACCCGTCTCCGTAGGTGATCTGGCGTCGAACCTCCGGCAGCGTGTCTTCGAAGATCCCACCGACCCGAGACGCCGCGTTCAAGTACGAATCAGGCAACGTCATGCCGGCCGACACGGACGAACGGATGTGGGCGAGAACGTCCGGCCATGCGTGTGCCGTCATGGCGGTCCGCTTCCGAATCTTGGACGCCCTGATATGGATGGGGATCGTCGCACCGAGTACGCCGAGAGCTGCGGCTGGAACGGGCGTCGCTAGAAGACCGAACGACAGGACGAACGCGCCGACGCCAGCGAGCAATGAAAGTCCGGCCGCGATCCAATCGATCGTCGGTAGTCGCAAGAACCGATCCGGCAGGCGGTTTCCGGACAACGCCCACGCGGAGCCAACGGCACACAGAACTGCGACGCCTCTCATACCTGGCCACCAACCTGGCGTCGTCGCTGGTAGACCGTCTCGACGGTGAATACCTCGGCATCGAGTTGGTCAGGAACCGCGAGGATCTCCTCGACGTACCGGGAGTCCACGTCACGCCGAAGGAACACCACGTAGTCGATCACCGATGCGATCGTGCGTCTGAGGAACGGAATGGAGATGTTGTCGCCAGCGAGCACGCCGTAAGACACGAGCTTCTCGAGAGCCTCGCGTCCGGAGTTCGCGTGGATCGTGGCCATCCCTGAACAGCCCGCGTTGAGCGCCATCATCATGTCGAGCGCCTCTGGACCCCTGACTTCACCGACGACGATGCGGTCCGGTCGTTGCCGTAGTGCCTCACGCACGAGGTCTCGTAGCGAGATCTCTGAGCCACCGTCGAGTCCGGCATCTCGGGTTTGCATCTGAGTCATGTCTGGCAGCGGTGCGTCGATCTCGAAGACCTCCTCGCACGTGACGACGCGTCGGTCTGGAGGGACCTCCCGTAGGAGGCAGTTCACGAGCGTTGTCTTCCCGGCACCGGGAGCTCCCGCGATCAGGATCGTCGCATCCGATGTGATGGCTTCACTGAGGGTTCGCTCAACGCTCTCCGGGAATGCGCCCTTGCCAACGAGGTCGGACAGGCTCGCCGCGGTCACAACGAACTTCCGGATCTGAATGTTCATCCGATCCGGGTGGGTAATCGGAGGCCCCGTAATGTGGACACGACTGCCATCGGCAAGCTGGGCGGACACGATGGGATTCGCCTGATCGACGCGGCGACCCGTCCCCACCAACAGCTGGTCTGCGACGCGACGAACATCATCAGTTCCCACGACGATGTTCGCAAGTTGCTTGATGCCGTTTCGGACCACAAACGTCCGTTCGCCACCGATGACGATGATCTCTTCGACTAGTGCGTCGTCCAGTAGGTCCGTCAGAAAGCCGTAGCGCGGGGTCGCCGTGGTTGTCATGGACGTGCGGCTATTCCGGCCAAGGATCGGGTTAACGATCGGTCAGGCAAACGAGCGGCCGAAATCTTGCGCCTCACGGCCGGACGGTCGGCCACGACGGCAGAAGGTTCGAGGCCTGTCCAGCGCATCACGGCAGCGACGACGTCGTCGCGATGCCGAGCCTGAACCTTGTTGAGGACGACCTCTGGAGTAGGGCCCATCCAGGAACTCGTGAGTTGCGCACCTCTCACTATGCCTATCGGAGACGCATCCACGACGAGGACGAATCGATCGACGACCTCACGTAGCCAGTCGTCGATCGTCGAGGAACCCACATCGAGTACAACCCGCTCGTACATGTCGGCGGCGGCCTCGACCAGCCCGGCGAGCATTGGGGTACGGACGAATCCCTCGCCTGGCCGATGGGATCCAGTGACAACATCAAGATCGCCAACGGTGCGCACGCATGACCGATCGAAATCTCCCTCCGATCGGACACGATCCGCGGCGTCTGCGATGTCCGGCCGCGGTGCGATTCCTAGGCGCACGGCGAGAGCTGGAGCTGCAAGATCCATGTCGATGAGCAGCGTCGATTCGACTGTGGACATTGCCAACGCGTGGGCACACGCCACCTCGGTGCAGCCGGGAGCACCCCGTGCGCCGACCACCGCGATCACCGCGCCACGGCTGTGACCAGTGGGAGCAGCCGCGGTTGGCGCTATGAATCGGATCGCCTGGACCAGCGCCTCGATGTCCACAGAATCCGGGAGAACCTCATTCGCCCCACCGAGCTCAAAGAGCGAGGAGGCCGGCTTGTCGCCGTCCGGGTACACACCCACGACCCCGAAGCCGAGCCGTCGCCATGCCGAAATCTGGTGCGGCGTTACCCACGCGACATCTCCGCCGGCAACCACAACGTCGATGTCGGCGGCGTGCGACTCGATGTCTGACGGCTTGAACGCCCTCAGAACCACCTTGACCGATGCTGTCTCTCTCGCATGGGCGACGAGCATCGGTTCCCACTCTCGCGCTGACAAGACTGTGGCAACTCGTACGGTCATGGCGCGACCCGTACGAGGTCGACCGCACCGCTCCTGGCGGCTCCTGCAATCGTCTGCGCGAGTTCCTCATCAACTGCGAGAAGTAAATTCACACGGTCGGCGTTGAGACCCTCGCCCCCGGGACGCGCCTCGACGATGTACACACCCGTTGCGACAAGTTGTGTGACCGACCCTTCGCCCACACCGTCGGCTGTGGTCACGTAAACGTCGACTCTGTCGCCAGGGACGAGCCTTCCAAGTACCGCATGAGACTCGTCGAGCGACAGCGCGATCACGTTCGGCGCCTCAAGCAATTCCGGTGGCTGGAGTAGCGAGGGAACCAGGGGTTCTCCCTCGGCGATCGGAGCACGAAGCGACCACGATGCCAGCGCACCGAGAGCCGAACCTTCGACGAGACCCTCGGAGGACTCGACGTACCGAACCGTCACATCATCCGCGGTCAACGCCTGACCGGGCGGAAGGTCTGCTGAGGCGATCAACACGGGGACACGGTCTGGCGGTCTCGTAAGGAGGAGGACAAGAAGGGCCGCTACCGCGGCGAGGACGAGGCCGATCATTCGCTTTCGATCGATCGAAGGCAGAGACAGCGCATGGGTCCTGATTCCCAACGCCATCAGCGAGCCTCGAACGCCACAACGTGGCTGAGGGCGATGTACCGAACGGTCGCAGACTCCTCGAGTGACACATGGTCGAGCCCGACCGATCGAACGACGCCGCGGTACATGTGTCCATCTGCAGTCGACAGAAGCACCCGCTCACTGCGGTCTTCGCTCAGGATCAGCCGATCACGGAGGGACATCCTGCGCATCGCTGCGGAGCGTGCGGCTTCCTGTTCGGCGTCGAGAGTGTCATCCAGTCGGGTACGGAGATCCCTGCCGATTCGTGCCAGGTCTGGATGGTTGAAGGGGTCCACGGACGTCACACTTTCTCAATCAGGCCCAGCGTCCCAGCCTCTCTCAGAGCAAACTCCACATCCCGACCCGTTTCAAGGGGCATATGCGCCGATGTTTCGCGACATGCCGCCGGATTTCGCGACTCATGTCGATTCCGACCCTGCGCTGCCACACTCCACCGCTGGGAGTCGGATCAGGGCGTCCATCGACTCAAGAATTCTCTTGTCGATGCCGACGAATTAGGTACGGCAGCGTTGTGCCGATACACCCCCTAGACCCGGGAGCACACGCCGCATCGATACAGCAGAAAGGCGCTGCATGCGGCGAATACTCACCATCTTGGTCACCGTCACCACAATCATGACTCTCACCGCCGGAGCGGCAATTGCCGAACGCGGTGGGAACGCTCGTTCCAAACAAGCCCGGACAGAGCATGTAGATGCCGCGCAAGTCGATCTCTGCCATTACGACGAAGACGCCGACGAATTCCGTCAGATCACCATCAGCGCCAAGGCGGTTCCGGGTCATGAGCGGCACGGCGACGCTGCGATTGGTGACTCCGTACCCGGGGCGGAAGGCTCCACCTTCGGCGACGCCTGCGAAATCACGACTGCTGTCGTCAAGGTCTCCGAGGGGTCATATTCCGACAAGAACCTCGTCGATCAATTCGTGGTCTACGAGGGACCGGGAGGCACGCTGTCTGGAACGATGTCGTACACATTCGGCGCCCACACAATCAATGGCTCCATCACCGATGCCTGCCTCCATCCGTCCGCCGGGGACGCCACGGTCTGGGGACCCGCGACTTCCAACAAATACGGTGCCATATTCCTGGTTCTGACGCTGGTGCAGAAGGACGATGACACGGTCTCCACTCGGGCGAAGTACATGAAGTTCGAAGGCGACGCAATCACCAGGTTCGGTACGCAATGCAAGACCGCCGCGGCATACGCCAACGGCTCGGGATCACTTCGGTTCTGGTAACCCCGAACACCCGGATTCGCGTGCACCTGTCCCCTAAGTGACACCCTCGGTTGTGTCGACTCGCCCGT
Source organism: uncultured Kiloniellales bacterium (assembly GCA_964196275.1). GTDB lineage: Bacteria > Actinomycetota > Acidimicrobiia > Spongiisociales > UBA5794 > UBA5794. Next base: position 29,420 of record CAXMSN010000009.1, read on the forward strand.
ATCATTTGCGGTAGGCGGGCCCGGTTGTGGGACCGCTCGTTTCTTGTCACCCCCGATCGGATAGACCATGGGAATCACCTGCGGCATCGTTGGACTGCCGAACGTCGGCAAGTCGAC
>CAXMSN010000010.1:0-1609 GCA_964196275.1 uncultured Kiloniellales bacterium
GTTCACCTCCGAGCACTGTCAGGTTCCGGTAAATGCAGAGGCCATCGACTGATGGCACGGGAGTTGACCAAACGAGAACGTCTCAAACTCCCCCGCCAGGAGATGCCTGAGCGACCAGCGGACACGCGGGCGGTCAGTTTCCAAGAAGTCAATCTCGGTTACACGGCGACGCAGGCCGTTGCTGAGGCAGAGCGCTGCATTCTGTGTGCCCGTCCCACGTGCATCGACGGCTGCCCGGTTGGTATCGACATCCGCGAGTTCATCCGACTCGTCGCCGCTGAGGAGTTTCAGGATGCCGCGGATGTCATCAAGCAGGACAACTTCCTCCCTGCAATCTGTGGAAGGGTCTGCCCGCAGGAGGTCCAGTGCGAAGAGGCGTGTGTGCTTGGCAAGAAGTACACGCCGGTGGCAATCGGAAACCTGGAGCGGTTCGTAGCCGACCATGAACAGGAGCACGGCGAACGGCGAACTCCGACCGTTCTCCCGAGTACCGGGAAGAGGGTTGCGGTCGTAGGAAGTGGCCCAGCGGGTCTTGCCTGTGCCACCGACCTTGCGAAGGCCGGGCATGCAGTCACGGTCTTCGAAGCACTCCACGAACTCGGCGGGGTCCTCGTCTACGGCATTCCCGAGTTCCGTCTGCCCAAAGACATCGTGAGCGCTGAAATCGATCGCCTCACTGACCTCGGCGTCCGGTTCGAGACAAACAGCGTGATCGGCATGGTCGAGACAATCGATGAGCTCCTTGACGATGAAGGCTACGACGCCGTGTTCCTTGGCGTCGGGGCTGGCCTTCCGAGATTCCTGGGCGTGCCCGGAGAGAACCTGATCGGTGTCTACTCGGCAAACGAGTTCCTCACCCGGGTCAATCTCATGCGGGCTTACACGGCGGAGGCGCAGACGCCGATGCTCGATCTCTACCAGAAGTCGGTCGTGGTGTTCGGCGGAGGCAATACAGCGATGGATGCCGTGCGCACAGCTCGCAGACTCGGAGCTGGGCATGCAAGGATCCTGTACCGCAGGTCCGAAGCTGAGATGCCTGCACGAGTGGAGGAGATCAGACACGCCCAGGCCGAGGGCATCGAGATCGTGACGCTGGTAACCCCGATCGATCTGCTTGGCAATGGGGACGGTTGGCTCAGAGGCGCCAGACTGCAGCGGATGGAGCTCGGTGAACCGGACGAAAGTGGACGACGCAGGCCCGAACCCATCTCTGGCGACGACTACGACATCGACGTGGACGTAGCCGTTGTGGCCATCGGAAACGAGCCGAATCCGCTGATCCACAAGACAGCACCGGACCTCGAGCAGACGCCGTGGGGCACGATCGTTGCCGATCACGGGACGGGCCGCACGTCGAAGGTCGGCGTGTTCGCCGGTGGCGACATCGTCACCGGTGGTGCCACCGTGATCCTGGCCATGGGTGCAGGCAGAACGGCAGCCGTGTCGATCGATGAGTATCTCACCACTGACGTGTGGTGAAGAGGCGCAGGGCTGCGACAGGTCAGCAGTCGAGGGCGCGCCGGGAGATGTTCACATGCAGATCGGCGTGACCAGCGTATTCATGCGCATCGTCCAGGGAGTCAGAACCAAGAGTGAACGTTGCCCATCC
>CAXMSN010000011.1:0-12083 GCA_964196275.1 uncultured Kiloniellales bacterium
GCAGCCCAGAGCCGGGGAGCAACATACTCGCCGAGGATCGGTCCCGAGAGGATCGATGCCGCGATCGGGCCGAGATAGACGACCGACAACGCCACTGCCACGGTGGTCAGTTTGAGCGCACCGAAGAACGTGATCCAGTGCGCCGTGAGCAGAAGCCCTGAGACGATCAGTCGGACCCGGCGAACTTCGGGGATCTTGAACCTCTTGAAGGCAACGGCAGCGATGATGAGGGCCGCCGCTCCGAAGGTGACGCGGACACCAACCAGCGCTGTCGCGGGCACATCGTTGCGGACGAACAGAGGGATTGCACCCCACGCAAGGCCCACGAACGCAAGAAGGATCGCAGCACCCTTGGGCGAGAGATTCACATCTGACATCCCGCAACGCTACAGACCACGCGAACTCTCGGCAGCCGAAGACCATCGAGCCGCCGTCTGTTGTCTACATCGGGGACTCGGAGCGTCCCATGTCTGCGAACAGCGTGAACTCGGGCAGGAAGGTCATGTCAACCTTGCCGACACCACCCTGGCGGTGCTTGGCGATAACAACCTCGGCGATGCCCTTCGACTCGATCTTCTCCGGGTAGTAGTACTCATCGCGATAGATGAACATGACGACGTCTGCATCCTGCTCAACCGCCCCGGACTCACGGAGGTCGCCGAGTCGCGGCCGCTTGTCCTCACGGCTCTCGACGGCACGGTTGAGCTGTGACAGTGCGATGATCGGAACGTCGAGCTCGCGGGCCAGGTGCTTGAGGGACCGCGAGATCTTTGCGATCTCCTGCTGGCGGTTCTCCTCGCCGGAGCCATCCATCAACTGGAGATAATCGACAATCACCAGGTCGAGGCCAGGCTTTCGTCTGAGGCGCCGACACTTCGCCCTGATCTCGGTCACGGTGAGGCCTGGGGAGTCGTCCACGTGAATGTTCTGTTTGTACAGGGCAGCAGCAGCGTTCGACAGTTTCGTGAAGTCGCCTTCGCTGAGCTTGCCCGTCCGGAGTCGCTGCGAGTCGATGCGGCCCTTTGCGCACAGCAGCCTCGTGACGACCTCTTCCCTGCTCATCTCGAGCGTGAAGATCGCGACGCTGTTGCCAGCGAGGGCGACGTTCTGTGCGATGTTGAATGCAAGCGCTGACTTTCCCATGCCGGGGCGGGCGGCCAGAACGACAAGGTTGGTCGGATGGAGGCCAGCAAGTTTTCGGTCGAGATCCCTGAAGCCTGTCGATACACCAGTGACATCGGCTCCGGTGCGATGCAACTCCTCGGCCTTCTCGATCGCCGGACCGAGCAGGTCATCGATGACCTGGAGGCCATCGCCGTGCTTCTGGTCGGACACGGCGTACACGGCTTGTTCTGCACGATCAACGACCTGATCGATCGGGTCGGCAGTCTTGCCAGCCAGAAGACTGATGTCGGCACCGACCCGCATGAGTCTGCGCCGCAGCGCGTGTTCCTCGACGATCGATGCGTAGTAGTCGACGTTCGACGTCGACGGGACACCATCGATCAGCCCCGTGAGGAAGCCAATGCCTCCCATACGATCAAGCGACCCGTCGCGACTCAGGCCTTCTGAGACCGTCACCGCATCGATCGGTTCGTTGGAGTCGAAGAGCCCTTGGACGACCTCGAAGATCAGCTGATGGGCCGGTTTGTAGAAGTCATCGGCGTGCAGCGTCTCCAACGCGACATTTGCGGCCTCCGACGACAGAAGCACTGCACCAAGCACCGATTCCTCAGCATCGATACTGTGTGGGGGCACTCTCGGCGAACGAGACGTTGGTTGGTCAATGACCGTTGTCACCGGTCCTCCTCGGTGTCTTCAACATGGCTCTCACCATCATGACCATCGGGTACGACGAATTCGCGACCGTGTGCCGATGTGTTGGTGCAGTCTGGCGATTGTATGACCGGGCAGCACACGTGGAGGTTGGTTCAGCCACCTCGTCTTTCGCGTTCACGCATGTTCTTCGCGACCTAGGTCCGAGCGGCGTGGTCCAGTCGGGTAACGGCGAAGGGCGCACCCTTGCGAGTGCGCCCTCTGCCCTTGTTCTGAATGGTTGATCGCTACGCAGGGATCACATCGAGGGTGATCGTCACCTCAACGTCTGGGTGTGGTTTCAACACGACCTCGTGGAGTCCGATCTCCTTCACAGGGACATCGATGGCCACGATCTTCGTGTCAACCTCGATACCGGTGAACTTGACGATCGCTTCTGCGATGTCGTGAGCCCCGATCGATCCGAACAGGTTCCCGGCGTCGCCGGCCCGTGCCGCCACGACGACGCGGGTGCCGGTAAGCGACTCCGCAAGCGCCTTCGCATCACCGAGAGCCTGCTTCTCTGTATCGATACGTGCCTGGCGCATGGATTCTGCCTGCTTGAGGGCGCCGTCAGATGCCTTCACTGCATGCTTCTTGGGGATGAGGTAGTTACGGGCATATCCGTCCGCAACGGATACAACATCGCCCTTTGCGCCGAGATCCTCGACCGATTTGGTGAGAATGACCTTCATGGCTACTGCCTTGTCGCCGTGTACGGCAGCAATGCCATCTCACGGGCGTTCTTGATGGCCATCGCAACTTCCTTCTGGCGTTTCGGGGATAGTCCCGTCACGCGTCGCGAGCGGATCTTGCCGCGGTCGGACATGAACTTCCGGAGAAGTGCCACGTCCTTGTAGTTGACAACATCATCGTCCTTGAACTTATGGACGATCCTCTTCTTCTTGCGGTCGTCGTCTGGACGACGACGCCTCTTTCTCTGATTCCTTGGACTCGCCATGGGAATATCTCCTTTTCAAGAATGAACGTTTAGAACGGCGCTTCGTCCGGACCGGGGTTGGCGGGTGCAACGGGTGCAGCCGGGGCGTCTCCGCCTCCGCCGTAGTTGCTACCACCACCACCGAAGTCTCCTCCGCCGGTGCGAGGCGTGCGCGTGACGTTTGCCGTAGCCCACCGCAGCGATGGACCGACTTCGTCGATACGCACCTCGACGACCGAACGTTTCTCGCCTTCGTTGGTCTCCCAAGAGCGCTGTTCAAGGCGTCCCGTGATGAACACACGATCTCCCTTACTCAGCGACTCCGAAACATTCTCCGCAACATCACGCCAGCAAGTGCCACCGAAGAAACTCGTCTCTTCTTGCCACTCTTCGTTCCGGTCGCGATAGCGACGGTTGACGGCGATTCGGATACGTGCCATGGCAACACCACTTGCGGTGAAGCGAAGCTCTGGATCTTCGACGAGGTTGCCGACCAGGGTCACACTGTTACTCATTTACATCTCTCTTCTCTGTGGGGTACACCGGTGCCATATGGCTCCAGTGTGCCGAACCACTGTGACATGTTCCAGCTAGCTGGTCGGCTTCATGATCTTGTGACGGACCACGCTGTCAAGAAGAGACAGTGAGCGGTCAAGGGTGGTCTGAAGCTCGACATCGCCATCAAAGGTGATGACCGAGTAGTACCCCTCTGTCATGTGATCGATCTCGTAGGCGAAGCGGCGCTTCCCCCAGAAATCTGTGTCGGTGATCACACCATTGCGGTCGGTGATGGCCTTCTCGACCTCATCGACGGCGGCACGGACATCGGTTTCAACCATGTCGTACCTGTGGATCACCATCAGCTCATACGAGCGCATACTGATTACCTCCTTCGGACATCCGCCGTGGCGGACGGCCCCCGCGAGTGGCGAGAGCAGGATCTGGCATCCAAGGTCAGCCCTGGACACGCGACACCGTGGTGGTGCCGACTTTCGGTGACGGAAGTGTACAGAGGAAGTGCAGCCACTTCTCATGGATATCGAAGAGGATCTCAGCAGATGCGGTTCGGCTGCGGCGTCAGTCCGAGTAGACGATGCGGGTGTCCTCGGTGACCCAGTCCAGATCTCCTGGGTTCGCCTCGATGGCGTAGCGATAGTCGACACCTTCACCAGGGACGTATATCGGGCACGGGGTCTCGGGACACGGAACCATCGACTCTCGGCCAACGAACTCCCCGGATCTGTCGAACCACACGATGTCCAGTGGGATCACGGTGTTCTTCATCCAGAAGCCACTAGACGCCTCATGGCGCCAGTAGAACAGCATGCCGTCGAGATCACCCAGGTCTTCGACGAACATCAGGCCCGTCGCCCGCAATCCGGGCGAATCGGCGATCGCAAGCAATAGTTCCCTGTCACCGACCGAGACTTCGCGCAGTTCTGAGTCCTCGAGTTGAGGTGGGATGTCTGGCTCCGACGGCGGTACGACAGGCGGCACAACAGTGGTTGAAGTCGACGGTGGCGTGGTCGTTGACTCGGCGGGAGGATCCGATTCGGCTGCGCTGCACGCTGCAGCGACAAGAACGAGAGCGATGGAGAGGGCGATCACGCGCATGACCGGAAACTACCCGCACGGAGCCGATAGCGAACGGGGCGCTGTCACCGATTAGTTTGGTGCCCATGGCAACTGACACGATCGCATACGTCGCCGTGAGCCTCGATGGGTACATCGCTGGGGATGGCGGAACCGTCGACTTCCTCGAGTCCTATGGGAGCGACGAGTACGACTTCCATGGGTTCATGGCCCAAATCGGAGGTCTCGTGATGGGTGCCGCGACGTACGAACAGATCGTCGGATGGGGTTGGCCCTATGGCGAGGTTCCGGGACTCGTCCTGACGAACCGGGATCTTCCCATCGCCGAGGGCGCCGAGATCGAGTTCGCTTCGGGAGATACGGGCGATGAGATCAGGGCGTATGCAGAGAAGACGTCAGATCGGGTCTGGGTAGTTGGCGGAGGACGCGTGATCGTCGACGGGATGAATGCGGGAGCGATCGATGTCCTCGAGATGTACGTAATGCCGGTGGCGCTCGGCGCGGGGGTGCCACTGTTCCCAGACGTGTTTTCAGGGACGCTCACGCTTGAGGAGTCGAAAGCCTTTTCGAACGGTGTCGTGATGCTCCGTTACGACATCTCCATTTGAACTTCACCGTGCTGGCGTGCCGTTCTGTGGGCTGCACGCCACATAAACGTGGCTAGGAACCCTGGGTACGCGGTTTCAGTTTTCCATCGCTTCATCGGCCATCAGATCGTCCGAAGCGGTGGAGAGGTTCCTGAGGATCTCTTCTGACTCGGCGGACATGTGATAGGTCTCGGCTTCCGCAGGGAACGCTCCGGACTCCACATCGTCGAAAAACGCTTCGATCGCGGTCACCGCATCGTCCGCAAGGTCTGCGTACTGGCGGACGAACTTGGGTAGGTATTCGCCAGCACCGAGACCCGTGACATCGTGGAACACGAGTACCTGACCATCACAGTTGACACCGGCGCCTATGCCGATGGTCGGCACGTGGATCTCACGGGTGACGATCTCCGCAACGACATCGGGAACACCCTCGAGAACGATCGCAAATACGCCCGCATCGGCAAGGGCATGCGCATCGGAGATCATCTCGTATGCGGCCTGAGCCTCCTTGCCCTGCACCCGGTATCCGCCCATGGAGTGGACGGACTGGGGAGTGAGCCCGAGGTGGCCCATCACGGGGATCTCAGCATCGAGAACGGCGCTGATCATCTGGATCCGCTTCCGACCGCCCTCAAGCTTCACAGCCGACGCACCGCCCTCGCGGATGAACCGGCCAGCGTTCTGGACCGTGTCAGCAATCGACGTGTGATACGACAGCCACGGCATGTCACCGACGATCAGGGCCTTCGGCTTCGTGCGCGCCACTGCAGCGGTGTGGTGGACCATCATGTCGACCGTGACGGCGAGGGTGTCGTCGTGGGCGAGTATGACGTTTGCGAGGGAGTCACCGACGAGGATGATGTCGGCGCCAGCGCGGTCGGCAATGCGCGCCGTCGGGGCGTCGTACGCCGTGATCATGCGAAGCTTCGGCCCGCCCTTGCGTGCGAGGACCATGGGTGCGGTCACTGGTCGGCGCTGTTCGGCCTCAGTCATCGTCTCGGTTCCCTTCTCCCCACCAGATGGTTGGGGGACTTCGTACCGTCTATGCAGTTCAGGAGCCGTGTGGGCCTAGATGCCAGAAGGTCACCGTGCCGCGCTCCACGCACATGCTAGAACAACGTTCCGCCATGTCTAGTCCGAAATCCGTAGAGAAGAACACGGACCCAAAGCAACTCGTTCTCCCTGAGAGGGAGGACGGACGAGCGAAGCGAGTCAGGAGGGTGTTGGTCGACCCCGAGCGGTTGACCCTGCACCATCCCCCTGCATCGTCGCTGTGCTCCTCTGCCGCCCCCTTGAAAGGAGGACGAAGCGACACCGATCTCCGTAGTCCGTAGTCTTCTGGGATGGTCCGCAAGAATATTTCGATGACCGATGCCGAGATCCTCGAGTTCCTGTCCGAGGGGAGGAAGGTTCTCCATGTGGCGACCATCGGCAAGGACGGTATGCCGCATCTCGCACCCATGTGGTACGTCATGGACGGCGACAGGATCGTCTTCCGTTCGTTCAGCAAGTCGCAGAAGATCGTCAACCTGATGCGGGATCCTCGACTCACCGTGCTCGCCGAAGAGGGCGACTCATACGGTGAACTCCGCGGCCTTTCGATCCAGGCGAATGCCGAGTTGATCAGCGATCCAAGCTACATCGTCGAGACCTATCGGAATCTGGCGGGGAAATACTCATTCTTCGACGATGGCCCGACCAACGTTCCAGCTGACGCAGCCGAGGCAACGTTCGGACCGTTCGCCCCGAAGAACACTGCTGTCATCGTCAACCCCATCACCACAGCATCCTGGGACCACCGGAAGCTCGGCGGAAGCTACTGAGCGAGCGACGACGGACGATGGAAACCGGACGACGGAGCCAGAGGGTCCGAAGTCCGAGATCCGAAGTCCGTAACTACTCGACGAGTGTGTCCTCTTCTGATCCGGCTTCCGTCGTCCGGCTTCCGTCGTCGCCTGATCTGATTCCCCTGAGCGACGCGGCCAACAGGCCGACGCCGAGCACGAGCACCGAGGCTGGCAACGCCCAACCAGAGAGCTCGTAGTCGAGACCCCTGTTGAGGACCGGTGCCGCTGCGATCATCAGAAAGATGACTCCGGCCACGAATGAGAGTGGATCGAATGTGTGCTTCTTCATGATGAACTCCCTACGAACTCTGCAACCGTGAGCTTGATGGCGCCTGCCCCAACCTCGGCGTCGATGAATAGAACGATCGGTGACGGGCCGAACTGACGGCTCATGCTCGGTGCGATTCCCTCCCGATCTGGCCCTGGCACGTCGATATCCCCCAGGCCGACGTTCGCATCAAGCAGCACGCCGACGTTTGCGGGTACGAATATCTTCATCTCTCCTACGCCGAGTTGTGCCTCGATGTGGCCGATCTCGGCAAGTTCAGCCTCGGTGAGGCCGGTGAGATCGATGGTCAGTTGTCCCGCTCCCAGTTCGTACCGGGATTTGACTTCCTCCACACTCACCGGGGAGTAGGTGAAATCGCCTGCGGTCCACGAGAACACCGCCGACCACAGAGAGGTGACCACGAGGATCGGAAGGAGGAAGATCCCGACGAAGATCAGCCACCTCGCCCTGCCGACGAACGCACCGACGAGCAAGCCAACAGCGATCACGGCAAGAGCCGTAGCCACATAGTGGACGGGGTCGAAAAGATCCTGTGTCCCTTCGGAACCGAACGTGACGCCTGAGACATCGAGCAACGCCATCGTCGACAGGATGATGAGGCCGATTGCCAACGTGAGACGGCCGAGCATCGACCGCTGGCGCGGAGGCCGCGGAGGCCGCGGCGGTCTCGGGGGTGGTGGAGGATTCGCCTGTGGTGCCGTCGCCGGTATCACCGCGGGCACGGCGGACTCGTTCGCGTCCCCTGAGCCGCTATCGGGAGGAGGCGGTGGAGAAGGCGGGGGTGGGGCCTTCGACGGAGATCGCAAGTTACCTCGATAGAGCATCACGCCGAGGGCGAACAGGATCGCAGCCGCAACGAACGCACCGTTGATGTGGAATACCTGGGTGCCCAGTACCACGGCACCGACACCGATGAGCATGATGCCGAAGACGGATCCCGCATCGGATAGGTCCACCGAGGCGAGCCACCGCGATACGGCTGTGTCCTCCTCGTTCGCATCCGGGATGAGGACCCATGCTGCGATGTAGAGCATCGCTCCCGTTCCGCCGAAGAAGGAGAGGATGATGAACGCCCACCGGATCCACCAAGGGTTGATCCCGAGCTGGACGGCGAGGCCACCGGCGACACCGGCGAGCATGCGATCGTCCTGGGATCGATGTACTGATTGGCCTGGCGGCCCTGACTGAGTGTTGTGTGTCTGTGTCATGGGTACATCGTTCCTCAAGAACGCGTTCCAGCCTATCGGGAACCATCCCCGAGAATCCTTGCCTCTCAGGGTTGTCTCAGGGTCTCCCCCAGTTGTCCAGAGCCGCTGGCCGTGACACCATTCGGGAGCAACCAAGCGAGAATCACAACGTGACATCCACATCCGAATCCAAGGGGCTGACATGGCCCTTCCATCGAACCTCCGACGACATGCTGTTGGCGGGCGTTGCCGGCGGCATCGCAGCATGGCTGGGCATCAGAACGGTGTACGTGCGGGCAGCTTTCATGTCGGCATCGCTAGCGGCGGGCGTGGGGATCGTGGTGTACCTCTTGGCGGCGCTCCTCGTTCCGCTCGATCGCGATCGGGAATCGCCTGTCCGCGATTCTGCAACGCCAGCACAGGTCTTTGGGCTCGTCCTCATGTTCATCGCGGCGATGCTGGTCTTCCAGTCGCTCTCGATCTGGTTCGGCCCTGTCGTCTGGCCGGCGACGCTCGTCATCTTCGGCCTAGCGATCGCGATCGACACGTCGGGTGTCAACTACGAGAGGTCGCTCGCTGGGATAACGGGCACGTCGTCCGGCAGACGCTCCTGGTGGCTTGTCGTCGGCGGTCTCGTGATGATGGTTGCTGGTTTCGCCAAAGTCTTCTCGTCGCTCGATGCACTGAAAGGCGTAGGTGGTCTAATTCTTGCGCTTCTTGCGGCGCTGGCCGGGTTATCCATCGTTGCTGGGCCCTGGGTCTGGTCGCTGATCGAGGACCTTCGGACCGAGCGCCGCGCACGGATCCGGTCTGAAGAGAAGGCTGACATGGCAGCACACTTGCACGACTCGGTGCTCCAGACCTTTGCACTCATCCAGAGGACAGACGACCCTAAGAAGATGGTGACGCTTGCCAGGTCACAGGAGCGTGAGTTGCGCTCCTGGCTCTTCGATGAGGAAGCGGCCGACACCCAAACCCTCCGAGGCGCTCTTGCAGATGCTGCAAACGGTGTCGAAGAGGCACACGACGTGCCGGTCCGCATCGTCGTGGTTGGCGACTCCTCTCTACCCTCTGACAAACAGGCAGCCCTGGTCGGCGCTGCAACAGAAGCGATGATGAACGCTGCGAAGCACTCCGGTGCAGACCGGGTGTCGGTGTTCGCAGAGGAAAACGATGGAACAGTCGAGGTGTTCGTGACAGACCAAGGCAAGGGGTTCGAGGTCGATGGTGTCGACGATGACCGCAGAGGCCTCGCCGAGTCAATTCATGGCCGCATGAACCGCCACGGCGGCAATGCGGAGGTCGACTCCGAGATCGGTGTCGGAACCGAAGTACACCTCACCATGTCTGGAGGCATACCGTGACCAGCGTCTTTCTCGTTGACGACCACCGGATCTTCCTGACAGGTGTCCGCGCCGAGCTTGAGGATGCGTTCGAGATCGCAGGTTCATCGTCCGACGTCGACGACGCCGTCGATCAGATCCGCGCTCTCAGGCCCGACGTTGTTCTCGTCGACGTCCACATGCCCGGAGGCGGCGGCATCACGGTCGTCTCCAACGTTCTCGAGACGAACCCTGACATGAAGTTCCTCGCCCTCTCCGTATCTGATGCCCCAGAGGACGTGATCGGCATGATCCGGGCAGGCGCCCGCGGTTATGTCACGAAATCGATCGCTCCCGACGAACTGAGCGCAGCCATCGTGCGGGTGGCCGGAGGCGACGCCGTGTTCTCACCATCGCTCGCAGGTTTCGTGCTCGATGCCTTTGCACGGTCGGTCCCTGTCCAGGACGATCCAGAACTCGACTCGCTCACCCCGCGGGAGCAAGAGGTCCTTCGCCAGATCGCACGCGGATACGCCTACAAACAAATCGCTACGCGGCTCAGCATCTCCGTAAAGACGGTCGAAACCCACGTGAGTTCTGTTTTACGAAAGCTGCAGTTGTCGAACCGCCACGAATTGGCCAGATGGGCGTCAGACCGACGCATCGTCTAGGAAGGGGCGTCCGTGCGGAGCGACGAAGTGAGCGCAGTGATCTCGCAACACCATCAAGCTGAGCGCCTTAGCCACGGGCTCTATGGCTTGATCATCGTCACGGCGACGCTGGGCGCTGAGAGGGCTCACGTCACGAAAGCTGCTGATGCGTTCGTGCTCCTCTTGAGTACGGCGTTCGTCTTGGTGCTCGCACACACCTACAGCGCATGGATGGCCGAGCGCGCCATGGAGGGAGGACGTCTCAGCATGGTGGCGCGCCGGATCGTCATCGTTGACAACCTGCCCGTGGCCGGTGCAATCGTCTTTCCCTTGTTCCTGTTCGCACTCGTCGGTCTCGGCGTGCTGGAGTTGCGTTTGGCATACAGGGCGGCGATCGCCGTCAGTCTCGGCACTCTCTTCGGCCTCGGCGTCTACCAAGGGCGGCTCGCATCGATGAACTGGTTCCACTCGACGCTCAGCGGTGCCGCGGCTGGCTCGATCGGTGTGATCGTCGTTGTCATCGAGGCCTTCTTCGACTGATCGGCTAGTGATTGTCGTCAACGACCGTCTGCGCAGCACCGATTCGGAGTAGGAGAATTCTCACGACGTCCTTCTGCTCGTCGTCGAGATCGTCGTAGTCGTCCCTTTCGGAGGTCTCCGCCTCGACCGCCTTGAGAGCCCGCTCCAGGCTCAGGTGGAGGTGGTGCGGAATGGGGCCACCCAAACCCAGGCAGCCACACTCGAGTGTGCTGATGGTCAGACAGTCGAACGCTGCCTCGAGGTCGGCGAGTCGTTCGCCCGCGATGGTGATGGTTTCGTTCTTCATCTCTCGAACGTATCGCCGGGGTACGACAGAGCCTGTGGACAAGTTTTTCGCGCTCTATATCGTTTCGATACACTTTGATGTATCGATTCGATATACTCGCATCACAATGCTCGACTTCGCCATCCTCGGTCTGCTCATGGAACGTCCCCGACACGGGTACGAGATCAAGCGCGCCCTCGCACAACTCGGCTTCTGGACCGTCTCGTTCGGATCTCTGTATCCGGCGCTCAGGAGGCTCGAGAAGCGTGGAGCGATCGTCGCGTCCGAGGGAACGGGAAGGCGAAAGGCCTACGAGGTCACCAGCGACGGCCGCGGAATCTTCGAGGAACTACTTGCGACCGACCCGGATGCATCCGAGACCGACCGGGCATTCCAGATCAGGCTTGCGTTCCTCAGCCAACTCCCACGGGAGCACCGAGTGCGCGTCCTTGAGAGTCGCCGCACGCAACTCGCAAGCCACCTCAAGTCAGCGAGAGAGATCTTCATCGAAGCACGGACCGCAACACAGAACCCTGACCCCTATCGCCTTGCCCTGATGGAGCATGCGATGAGGTCAACGGAAGCCGACATTGCATGGCTCGATGGCCTCGTGGCATCAGAGCGAAGCATCGGCTCAACGATCTAGACGGAACACACACAGGAGGACACCATGTCCAAAGTTCGAGTAGCCATCGCAGGGCTCGGAAACTGCGCAAACTCACTCATCCAGGGTGTTGAGTACTACAAGGATGCCGATGCGGACCTCAAGGTCCCCGGTCTCATGCACGTCCAGCTTGGCGACTATCACATCGGTGACGTCGAGTTCGTGGCTGCGTTCGACGTTGATGCATCGAAGGTCGGCCAGGACATCGCAAAGGCGATGTGGGCCGGACAGAACAACACGATCCAGTTCTGCGAAGTCGGCGATCTTGACGTCGAGGTCCTTCGCGGACCGACGTACGACGGACTCGGCACGTTCTATGTCGACCAGGTCGAAGAGTCTCCAGCAGAACCCGTGGACGTAGTTCAGGCGTTGAAGGACTCG
>CAXMSN010000012.1:0-1602 GCA_964196275.1 uncultured Kiloniellales bacterium
GTAATCTTCACTTTGGTTCCTGTACGCAAGAGAGCGCCCCGGTAGACCCTTGACCCGATCCATACGAGAGCGATAGCACCAACGGTCGAGCCGATGACCGCTACAGCGATCTCCCATAGGGCTGCAACGCCAGCTGCGGTCCGCACAGGCATCACGAATGGCGCCCACATCGGCAACAGTGAGCCGATTCTCGGAAGCAGACCATCTGGATTCTCAGCCGCGGCTATTGCAAGCAAGTAGCCCGGCACGATCAACACGATCGGCAGCATGATGGCGCCCTGGAGATCCTCCTGCCGCGACACGGTTGAACCGACCGCTGCGTAGAGGAAGGCGTAGAACACGTAACCCAGAATGAACCAGAAGAAGACGCCAGCGATGATCGGGAGACCGATCGCTGCGACATCGATATCTGTCAAACCGGCGAGCTGAGCAGACGTGTAGCCAGCACCGAGGAGGATGGCGAGCTGCAGAAGGCCGAGTAGCCCGATTCCGGCGACTTTGCCGACGAGCACCTGCCAAGACCGCACGCGTGACAGGACCACTTCGACGACGCGATTCTGCTTCTCCTCGACCGTACCCATTGCTACGAACTGTCCGAACATGATGATCGAGATGTACAACACGATGGCTCCCACGAACGCTGCACCCCGTTTCGCGTCCTCCTGAGGATCTGTCTCCTCGATGGTCGCCACCGAGACCTGAACGGGATTCTGCACCGCTTCGATCTCAGACTCAGACAGGCCCAAGCCCTCGAGAGTCGACTCTGTGACGACGGTGTCCACGGAGCGTTGGATGAGCGCCGTCAGACGAACAGACGTGTCGTCGTGGAAGACCACCCGGTTGCCGTCGGCCAGCACGACGTCAGCGTCGCCATCTTCGAGTGCGTTCTCTGCCGCGTCTGTAGCCGCGAAACGCACAACATCTATCTCGATTTCGAAGAGGTCGCCTTGCGTCCTCAACTCGTCTTCGATTCCAGGTAGCTCCGTTCCGACGAGGCCTACGGTGGTCGCCTCTGGCTCGCCGCCGGACAGGGCATTGGTCACCGGACCGACGGCGATGATCGCCACCGCGATGATCGCCATGATCACAAGGAACGGTTTGGAGCGGCCGCGCTCGACGAATTCCCGTTTCGAGAGCAGCCACACCTGGGTCCAGGGAGTCACGATTGCACCGCCTCTCTGAACAGGTCGGTGAGATGCGGGGGTTCGAACGCAAACCGTGTGACTCTGCCAGCTGCCTCTGCTGCAGCGAGGATGTCCGCAACGGGAGCATCTTCGGAGACAACGCAGTGAACCTGACCATGGTTGCTCACGACCTCGATATCTGGAAGGTCAGGGATCCACGGTCGTCCATCGACATCGGTGGTGAGTCGTCGTCGCGTTGACTGTGCCTTGATCTGAGCCAGGTTTCCGTCAAGCACGACCCGTCCCTCATTGATGATTGCAACCTCCTGACAGACGTCTTCGACGAGGTCGAGCTGATGGCTCGAGAACACGATCGTGACACCATCTGAGGACAGTTCGCGAAGGGTCTCAGACAACGAATCAACACCAATCGGATCCAGTCCGGCAAATGGTTCATCGAGGACGAGCAACTCGGGGC
>CAXMSN010000013.1:0-15342 GCA_964196275.1 uncultured Kiloniellales bacterium
GGCATACTTCGCGTTGGCAACCTTCGCCGTGGCCGAGCTGCTTCGGATCACTTTCAACAACCTCGATTATCTCGGCGCAGGGATCGGAATCACGATCCCTCTCGTTCACGGCGACGATTGGGGTCGCATGCAGTTCAGCGATACGAGAGAGATCCACTACTGGCTGATCCTCGGCATGCTTGCGGTGGCCGTCGTCGCCACGATCGCGATCAAGCGGTCGCGGATCGGGAGCTATATGTTCGCGGTACGCGAGGACGAGGAGGCCGCGGCGGCGCTCGGCATCAACCCGCTCAAGACGAAGCTTGTCGCGATCGCGATCAGCGGATTCATCACAGCGGTTGCTGGGGGCTACTTCACCTTGTTCTTCCTGTTCATCGATCCGGACGTCGTCTTCGGAGCGGCGGTTTCGGTGGCGATCCTCCTGCGACCGATCGTCGGCGGCATCGGAACGATCTGGGGTCCCCTGATCGGCGCGGCGGTCCTCTCCCTGCTCGGCGAGCTGACGCGGTCCCTTGTCAGGGACCCACCCGCGTTTTTGTCCTTCATCGAAGGCGCAAACGGACTCGACCAGGTCCTCTTCGGCCTGATCCTCGTCGTCATGATCATTCGTGCACCCGATGGCATCCTCGGCTGGTTCCGACGAAGACGCAAGCAGGCCCAGACATGACCACGATTCTCAACGTTGACAACGTCTCGAAGTCTTTCGGTGGCCTCAGAGCAGTCCGTGAGGTTGGTTTCGACCTGGATGAAGGCGAGATCCTTGGCGTCATCGGACCGAACGGCGCGGGGAAGACGACGCTGTTCAACATCATCGCAGGGGCTATCCCTGCTGACAGCGGGTCCGTGACCTTCGACGGTCAGCGAACGGAGGCGATGAGACCACACGAGATCGCAAGACTTGGGCTCGTACGAACGTTCCAGGTCGTCAAGCCGTTCAGCGGGCTGACCGTGCATGAGAACGTGCTGGTCGGTGCGTTCCTGAAGCGCCAGGACCCGGGAGAGGCCGAAGCCCAGGCTCGCGAGATGATGCGCATCACCGGTTTGACATCATTCGCCGATCGACCGGCTCAGGGTCTCACCCTGGCGATACGGAAGCGGCTTGAGCTTGCGAGGGCGCTGGCGACGGACCCCAAGGTGCTTCTCCTCGATGAGGTTCTTGCCGGGCTCACGCCAACCGAGGGCGCCGAGATGATTGAGGTGGTTCGGTCGATAAGAGATGGCGGGATTTCCGTGCTGATCATCGAGCACGTGATGGCTGCGATCATGGCGCTGTCGGACAGGATCGCTGTCATCCATCACGGTGAGATGTTGGCGATCGGAGTCCCAGCGGAGATCGTCAAGGATCCCAGAGTTGTGGAAGCGTATCTCGGAGAGGAGTTCCAGATTGCTCCGGATTGAGAACCTGCACGCTGGATACGACGATCTAGAAGTCCTCCACGGCGTAGACCTTGAGGTCAACGAAGGCGAGATCGTAGCCCTCATCGGTGCGAACGGCGCGGGTAAGACGACGACGTTGAGAGCGATCTCTGGCGTTATTCCAGTGTCCAGCGGCTCGATCACATTCGAAGGTTCCGCTATCGATTCATGGCGTTCAGCCAGGATCGTTGCTGAGGGAGTCGTCCAGGTTCCGGAGGCACGAAAGCTGTTCCCAGACATGTCAGTTACCGAGAATCTGAGGCTCGGAGCGTACCGGCGGGGAAGGTCGGAGATGGACGCGACGTTCGACGAGGTGTTCGAACTCTTCCCGAAGTTGCGCGAACGTGAATCGCAGCTCGCGGGCACGCTCAGCGGTGGAGAGCAGCAGATGCTCGCGATCGGGAGGGCCCTGATGACCAAGCCTCGCTTCTTGATGCTCGACGAGCCCTCGCTCGGCCTCGCACCAAAACTTGTGGCCGACATCTTCGATGTCGTCAGGAACATCGGCAAGAGCGGTGTGACCGTGATGTTGGTGGAGCAGAACGCCGTTCATGCGCTGCAGCTCTCGGATCGCGGATACGTTCTCGAGAACGGGTCCGTCGCGCTCCATGGAACCGGAGAGGAGCTGCTCGGTGACGATCGTGTGCGGGCGGCCTATCTCGGGCTGTGACATGAGCGGATGCGTTTGACGTGAGTGCGAGCACCGTCGCCAATGGCGTCCGAGATCTCGGTCGCGAGAGCGCCGCTCTCGAGTGGTCCAGCGTTCCATTGGACGTGCGGGACCGGACGCTTCTCGTTGTGT
This sequence comes from uncultured Kiloniellales bacterium, assembly GCA_964196275.1. Lineage (GTDB taxonomy): Bacteria > Actinomycetota > Acidimicrobiia > Spongiisociales > UBA5794 > UBA5794. The sequence goes on from CAXMSN010000013.1 coordinate 2,219, forward strand.
ATGACACGGTCGGTGTGATGATCGCGGGAGCTGCCACGCCTGAGGTTCGAGCGCTCGCAATGCAGCACACGGAGACTGGGAGTGCGCCGTTGGTCGGATCTAGAGCGTCGTCGACCTCCAACGCATCATGCTGGGTGAACGGCGCAGCTGTCTGCGCCCTAGAACTCGACGAAGGCAGCAAGTACGCCCGAGGCCACCCAGCTGCTCACGTGCTGCCGGCCGCCCTTGCGTCGGGTGCTGCTCACGATGGTGATACGTGGCTGTCTGCGTTGCTCGCCGGATACGAGGTCGCCGCACGGTTCGGCCGGGCGACCCATCTCCACAATGGCGTCCACCCGCACGGGACCTGGGGTGGAGCGGGAGCGGCTACCGTTTCTGCCCGGTTGGACGACCTCGATGCGGATGGCATCGCCTCTGCCATCGACATCGCGACCGGTATGACCCTCGCTCCCCACTTCGAGTCGGCGTTGGCAGGAGACCCCGTGCGGAGCCTGTGGGTCGGCGCAGCCAATGCGGCTGGCTTGGAGGCAGCACGGCTGGCAGCCAGTGGTCGCAGCGCAGTCAGCGGAATCGCGGCGAGGACGTACGGAGAGCTGATCGGCACCCTCGATCCGGAGCCGCTCGGTATCCCATTCGAGGAGCGCTTCGAGATCATGCTCAGCTACTTCAAGAGACATGCGGCGTGTGCGTACACGCATCCAGCAGTCGATGCGGTGTTGTCTATGCTCGACGAGATGCCCATCCCGATCGATGAAGTCGACAGTGTGAGCGTCGAGACGTTCGCCATTGCCTCAAAGCTTGACCGCACCGAATGGCCGACACGGTTGGCGAGCATGTTCTCCATTCCGTTCGTGGTGGCGGTCGCCATGAGTGAGGGAGCGTTCGGCCCCTCCGGGAGCGATGAGGCTCACCGGAACGATCCTCGGATCACCAGCCTTGCGACGAGAACGACCGTCACCGCATCCGATGAGTTCGAGGCCCGGCTACCGGATCGCCGTGGTGCACGCGTATCCGTCACCATGCGTGATGGCTTCGTGCGTGAGGCAATGGTCGAGCAGCCCGTCGGCGACGCTGCCGGTACGACGTTCGGCTGGAGCGAGGTCCGCTCCAAGATCGCGACGCTGATCGGAAGTGATCGTGCAGAACGACTCGAAGCAGCGGTGGTCGAGGTCCCAGGTGGAACTCTTGAGCAGCTCTTCGAAGAGTTGCGAGGCGGTGAGACGGCATGAGACTCCTTGGCATCACCCCGATCGTCGTATCAGATGGAGAACTCCGTCGCCGACAGGCCCGCTACGCGGAACTCGCCCCGGAGGGAGTCACCCTCGACTTGGTCAACCTCGACAATGGCCCTACCCGCCTTGAGACGTCGGAGGAGATACGTCGTTCGGAGGATCTCGTGTACGAGCAGGTCATCCGGATGGACGTCGTCGACTATGACGGGGTGTTCCTCGACTGTGTGCTCGATCCCGCACTCGAGCGCCTACAGGCCCATATGGATATCCCCGTGTTCGGGATCACCAACCTGGTGTCCAGCTTCCTCGGCTCGCTCGGCCTGAAGATGGCGGGTGTTGCCCGGAACAGGTCTATAGCCGACGAACTGGATGCGCGGATCGAAGCGTTCGGATGGGCGAGTCGGTTCAGCGGCGTTCTCGTGCTCGAGCTTTCGCTGGAGGACATCTCGGATACCGATCTGTGGAACACCACGGTGTCCGAACGCGTGTCGGCAGGGGACCTCGACAACGTCGACGTCGTGATCAACGGCTGTTCGGCGGTGGAAGTGAATCCGACTGGAGGTCCCACAGTGGTCGATCCGACGGCCCTTGCACTCCGCCTCATTGGAGTCGGCCAAGCTGTGCTCGAGGAGCAACACCCATGACCAATCCAATGTTCGACGTACTCGTGGCAGGCGCAGGAGCTGCAGGATTGGCCGCGGCACTCTCGGCGGCCGATCGTGGGCTGGAGGTTGCGATCGTTGAGGCCAGCGAGACCTTTCGCATTGACTCGAACACGGCGATGAGCACGTCGATGGTGCCAGCAGGAGGAAGTCGATGGCAGGCGGAGGCCGGGATCGATGACTCACCCGAGCGGTTCTACAGTGATGTGATGAGGAAGACGAAGGGCTTGGCCGATCCCGTTGTCTCTGGGGCACTTACCGGTGTTGCCCCCGAACTCGTCGCATGGATGGCAGACACCGTTGGCGTTCCCCTCGAACTCGTGACCGACTTCCGCTACCCGGGACACTCGACTGACCGGTGCCACGCTGTCCCTGATCGATCCGGTCTTGCCCTTCACTCGCATCTTCTCGATGACGTAGCACGACGCACGAACGTGACGATGATCACGCCCATGCGACTTACAGCTGCGGCCCGATCCGATGCGGACCGGATATCTGTATCTGTCGAGAGACCGGACGGGACAAACGAGGAAGCGACAGCCCGTTCCGTTGTGCTCGCCACCAACGGCTACGGCGCACGCCGTGACTTCCTGGCGGAGTTCATCCCTGAGATCGAGAACGCCATGTATCACGGCGGACCAGGCAGCACGGGTGATGCGCTCGTGATCGGGGAGACGATGCAAGCCGACATCGCGTATCTGGATGCGTACCAGGGCCACGGATCCGTAGCGACGCCGCACGGAATCATCCTTACGTGGGCGACCGTGATGCACGGCGGGATCCTCATCAACTCCGATGGGAACCGTTTCGGAGATGAAACGCAGGGCTACTCAGAATATGCGGTCCCTGTCTTGAGCCAGGTCGGCAGCGTCGCCTGGATGATCTTCGATGAGCGGATCGGCAATGCCTGCGAAGTGTTCAAGGACTATCAGGATCTTGTCGATGCGGGCGCCGTCCGTTGGGCAAGCGACATCTCTGGACTTGCGAGTCTCGTCGGCGTTCCGGCCGAAGCGGTCGATGCCACACTGTCTGCAGCCCACGCATCAGCCATCGGTTCGTCGCCCGATGGGTTCGGGCGCACAGAGTGGGAGCAACCACTCAGCCCGCCCTATGGGGCGGTCAAGGTGACGGGAGCGCTGTTCCACACCCAAGGCGGGCTTCGGGTGGACGAGCACGCCAGGATCCTCAGTGCGGGTGCGCCGATACCAGGCATGTACGCCGTTGGCGGAGCAGCGATGGGTATCTCGGGGCACGGGGCATCCGGATATCTTGCCGGTAACGGGTTGCTTTCGGCGCTCGGCCTCGGATACATCGCAGGCAACCATGTCGAAGGCAACCACGTCGAAGGCACCCATGTCGCGGCCAGCCGGTGAAAGATCAACCGTTGCGGGATAGAGCCCGTCAGAGCGAGGAGAAACCATGTTCGATCTCATAGTCAAGAACGTCAACGTCGTCAGGCCCAACAATCCCGAGGTCGAGACGCTCGACATCGCGATCAAGGATGGTCAGTTCGCACACCTCGCTGCGCTGATCGATCCAAGCGACGCTTCCGAGGTGGTGGACGGAATGGGACTGCATGCGTTCCCGGGTGTCGTCGATGCCCACATGCACTTAGGTATCTACCACCCCCTCGCTGAGGACATCGTCACGGAGACTCGCTCGGCTGCCACGGGTGGCGTCACCTCTGGCATCAGCTACATGCGAACAGGCCGCTACTACCTCAACAAGGGCGGGCCATACGCGGACTTCCTGCCGGATGTCATGGAAGCCAGCGATGGCAGGTCCTACATCGACTACGGCTATCACGTTGCGCCGATGATGCAACAACACATCGATGAGATCCCGATTCTGATCGATCGGTTCGGTATCCCTTCGTACAAGATCTTCATGTTCTACGGAAGCCACGGTCTCCACGGCCGATCGGATGATCAGAGCGCATTCCTCATGACGCCCCCCGATGAGAAGTACGACTACGCACACTTCGAGTTCATCATGCGGGGTGCAAAAGCGGCGATGGATCAGTTCCCTGACAAGGCGGACTACATCTCGGTGTCGCTTCATTGCGAGACCGCAGAGATCATGCGTGCGTACACGAAGATGGCGGAAGAGAACGAGGAACTCTCCGGCCTGGCGGCATACAACGCTGCACGCCCACCGCACTCGGAGGGCCTTGCGATCGCCGTTGCCGCGTATCTCGCCCACGAAACGCAGTTCCCGAACATCAATCTGCTGCACCTCAGCTCGGCCAAGGCAATCGAATCAGCGATGCTGATGGCCGACACATTCCCCCACGTCAACTTCCGCAGAGAGGTGACCATCACCCACCTCCTGACCGACTTCGAGGGTGCGACCGGGATCCACGGCAAGGTCAACCCCCCGCTTCGACCTCGCTCAGATGTTGAGGCGCTGTGGCAGGCCGTCGAGGACGGCAACATCGATTGGGTCATCTCGGATCACGCCTGCTGCGCAGACGAAGTCAAGGTCGATCAGAACGACCGCGAAGATGTGTGGCTTGCGAAGTCCGGCTTCGGTGGCACAGAGTTCATCCTGCCGGGCATGGTGAGCGAAGCACGTAAGCGCGGCATTCCGTTGCATCGTGTCGCGGAACTCGTCTCCTGGAACGCCGCCCAGCGATACGGGCTCAAGTCCAAGGGGACTATCGAAGTCGGATTCGATGCCGACCTTGCCCTGGTCGATCTGGATGAGACATGGACCGTGCGTGCCGATGAATCTGAGTCGGCACAGGGATACAGCCCTCTAGAGGGCCATGAGCTCACAGGGAGGGTGAAGCACGTCTTCCTGCGTGGGGCCCGGATGGTGGATGACGGCTCGGTCGTCGGCGACCCAGCGGGCAAATACCTCTCACGCCCGACGGCGTGACGAGGGTCGTTAGCCCCGGTATCCCATCCGCTCGGAAAGTCGTTTCCCTGCAGCGACGATGAGCGTTGCCGCCTCGTCCGCCTCATTCTGGAACCGTTCAGCGGGCCCGCAGAGGCTGATTGCGGCCACCGGCCAACCGCTGTGGTCGAAGACCGCCGCCGCCACCGACGCTGCGCCGGCTTGTCTTTCGTTCACCGAGGATGCGTATCCGAGGCGCCGAATACGGGCAAGATCCTTCATCAGGCGATCTGAGTCTGTGATGGTCGACTCCGTGAGGGACTCAAGCCCGACCTCCGACACGTAGGACTGGATCTCGTCCGCCTCCATGTGTGCGAGGATGACCTTCGACGAGCCTCCTGCGTGGAGTGGGAACGACCTGCCGAGCACGACCGTCATCTTCACTTCCCGTGAAGGAGTGACCTGGTCGATGTAGAGACGATGCGTTCCGCTTCTGATCGAGAGTGTCGCCGTCTCCTGCGTCTTGTCCGAAAGCTCTTGCAGCATCGGCTTTGCGATGTCCCTGACGTCGACGTGTCTGAGGAATGCCAGGCCAAGTTCCAGAGCCGCCGGCCCAAGGCTGTAGCGACGGGTCACGGGATCGATCGTGATGTAGTTCTGACTACGAAGCGTGTTGAGAATGCGGTGGACGACTGCCTTCGAGATGTTCAGGTCATTGGAGATCTCTGTTACGCCGAGCGTCTGGCTATCCGTCTGGGCGAATGCGCTCATGACGAGCGCCGTACGTTCAACAGCGGTGATCGTCTGCCCCGGCATCTCGCCTGCCATGCGTCTCCTTGTATCCAAACGCACGTTAGCCGGTCTGTTCCGCCTAGTGGAACATCGGTTCGATGACCGGTGCGTTGGTCTAAGCCCTGATTCGGTTCATGTCAGGGTCGTAGAGAGGTGCCCGATGAATCGAGCACGGAACACGCTCGGTGGCGATCTCCAACTCGTATTCGGCGTCCATAAGGAAGTCGCTGGTCACGCCGTCGTCGTGGCGGACGTAGCCCATCCCGATGTTCTCTTCCACCGTGTATCCCCAGCCTCCGGAGGAGAGCCAGCCAACCGGATCGCCGTTTCGGTAGATCGACTCACGACCGAGAAGCGTGGTCCCCGGATCGTCGACGGTGAAGGTCGCCAGGCGGCGCACAAGTGGTTGTGGCCGCCGCGCCTCAAGGGCCCGCTTGCCGAGGAAGTCGGTCTCAGACTCGAGTTTGACGGCCCAGCCGAGTCCAGCCTCGTACGGCGTGTAGTCGGGCCCGATGTCACTGCCCCATGCCCGGTAGCCCTTTTCGAGCCGGAGGCTCTCGATTGCCCGGTAGCCGGCATTGACGAGGCCGAACGCCTTGCCAGCGTCGATCAGGCTTCGGTAGACGTCGAGTGCCGAATCGGTGGGAATGTGGAGTTCCCATCCGAGTTCCCCGACATAGGTGACCCGCAGGGCCAGGACAGCGATCCCGCCGATCGAGATGTGCCTGCACGTGCCGAAGGGGAACCCTGCGTTGGTGAGGTCGTCGTCGGTAACGCTTGAGAGAAGCTCTCGTGATCGTGGCCCCATGACGGACAGCGTGGCTCGTGAGGATGTCACATCGGTCAGAACCGCATCGAGATCAGACGCGATGTGCCGTTCTATCCATGAGAAGTCGTGCGTGGCGAAGCCGGTGCCCGTGACGATGTAGAACTGGTCTTCTGCGATTCGCGCAACGGTCAGGTCACATTCGATGCCGCCGCGACGGTTCAGCATCTGTGTATAGGTGAGACTGCCGACGGGCTTGTCGATGCGGTTTGAGCAGATCCAGCCCAGCGCCTTCGCCGCATCCTTCCCCGTGAGGAGGAACTTCGCAAAGGACGTCTGGTCGAAGACGCCGACCCGTTCCCTGACGGCACGGTGTTCCTGTCCAACAGCGTCGAACCAGTTCTGCCGGCCGAACGCGTATGCATCCTCGGGCTGCTCACCGGCGACCGCAAACCAGTTCGACCGTTCCCATCCGAGCTTTTCACCGAAGCATGCACCGGAGTTCTTGAGGTCGTCGTACAGCGGTGATCGACGCTCCGGCCGTCCGGATTCGTGCTCTTCGTGGGGCCAGCCGATCGTGTAGTGCCTGCCGTAGGACTCCAGCGTGCGGGATCTCACCCAGGCCTCGTCTTCGTGGTGGCTCCCGAATCGGCGGATGTCGACGACCCACAGATCCATCGGGGCCTCACCCTCGATGATCCACTCGGCGAGCGCTTTGCCTGCCCCGCCGCCAGCGGCGATGCCGAATGCGTTGAAGCCAGCCCCAACGAAGAAGCCCGCGACCTCGGGTGACTCACCGAGGATGAAGTCTCCATCCGGTGTGAACGACTCGGGGCCGTTGATGAGCTCCTTGATCCCGGTGGATGACAGCGCCGGCACCCTGGCCGTTGCTTGGTCCATGTGCTGTTGGAAGTGTTCGTAGTCAGGTGCCAGGAGCTTGAAGCTGAATCCCTTCGGAAGCCCGTCGACCGCCCACGGTTTGGGGTTCCGTTCGTAGCCACCCATGACGAGGCCTCCGACCTCCTCCTTGAAGTAGACAAGGCGATCTGGGTCCCTCAGCGTTGGAAGGGTTGCCACGGTGCCGTCGACCTGCTCGGTCACCACGTACTGGTGCTCGACAGAGACGAGCGGAACGTTCACGCCCGCCATACGGCCGACCTCCCTCGCCCATTGGCCAGCGCAGTTGACGACCACATCAGCCTGGATGTCGCCGCGGTCGGTGGCTACTCCCGTTACTCGCCCGTTCGTAACCGACACACCGGTGATCGTGCAATCTTCGACGATGCTCACTCCGGCGTCTCGTGCGCCCTTTGCGAGCGACTGAGTGATGTCTTGGGGATTCGCTTGCCCGTCCGTCGGGAGGAACGCGGCCCCGACGACGTCGGACACGTCCATGAGGGGCCAGAGTTCGTGCGCCTCACGCGCCGAGAGGATCTCCATGTCGAGGCCGAACGAGTGAGCGGTGGTGGCTTGGCGCTTCAGTTCGATCATCCGGTCCTCGTTACATGCGAGCCGTAGGCCTCCGTTCTGCTTCCATCCGGTGGCGAGGCCCGTCTGGGACTCGAGACTGTCGTACAGGTCGACGCTGTACTTGAGTAACTGGGTCACGTTTGCGTTGCTCCGAAGTTGGCCAACGAGCCCGGCGGCATGGAACGTCGAGCCGCTTGTGAGCTTCGCCTTCTCGACGAGGACGACACCCTCCACACCCATCCGTGCCAGGTGATACGCCGTGGAGCACCCGACGATGCCACCACCGATGATCACCACGCTGGCAGCAGCCGGAGGCTCCGTCATGTGCCAGCGTCGGGGTCGCTTGCGAACGTGTCGAACGCGGTCTCGAACCGCGAGAGGTTTTCGGCCGTGTACGCGGCGAAATCCACGTCGATCGTCGAGTGGACCTCGGAGGCCATGGACCACAGTGTCTCGCGTAGGAGCGAAGCGCACTTCATCGCTTCGAACCGGCGCTGGACGCCACGGTCCACGGTTCGTCCGTAATATGCCTCCAACAGTGAAGCGTCCTGTTGCTGTGCGAATTCACTGTTCGACGAGAGGCCACCGAGATCGAACAGCGGGCTGTTGAGCCCTGCATAGTCCCAGTCGATCAGCCACAGTCTCTCACCGTCATCGATGAAGTTCGCCGCCAGGAGATCGTTGTGGCCGAGCACCACCTCGATCGGCCCGACCGACTGCTCGAGGATGTCAGCCTTGGTGGTGAGCGACGCAAGTGAGGGCCGGTCTGGTTCTCCACCCTCGTGCAACCCGGCGATATAGCTGCGAATGACTTGGAACGGCCAGAACGTCAACGCGGGCTTGCTGAGGTATTGGGGTATGTCTTTGTGTGCCGATCGAACAAGCGGAACGATCCGGTCGAGCATGTCGGGCGTCCGCACATCCTCGGCGCTGAGCGTGTGGCCCTCTATGAATCGAATCACCATGGCACCAGGTTCGCTGTGGACCACTTCTGGCGATACGCCAGCGGCAGCGGCGGCTCGGGCGACAGCAGTTTCGTTCGATCGCACGATGCCATGCTCTGGGATGTTCTCGCCGATGCGCACGAAATATCGTTCACCCCTGTCGGTTACGACGAAGTTGGTGTTCGTGAATCCACCGCTGATTGGCTGAGGATCGACGGTTCCGGACCAACACGAGAGCTGGCCAGCTCGACTCACAGGATCCAGGTTCTCGGACATTGACACACTTTACGCTCAGGCAGGTGAGCGACCTGTTGATCGGGATCCGGGCGATGATGACGCCAGGGGAGGACACTGTCGATTGAGCGACAATCTCTGAGCCTTCGGGTGCGCTACAGGGTTGCAGTGGGTGGAAGCAAGCATCGAGGAGGTGCATCATGCAGTCAGCTATCGAGTTCTGCGAAAAGCATATTCGGTGGTCCTTCATCGTCGCGGGTGCGGCCATTGGGCTGACCGCAATCTTTCTCATCGCGACGGTTGTCGGCGCCATCATCGGCATCCCTCTGATGCTGCTGGCGTTCTCACTCCTGAACGATCCCGTCGAGAGGATCCCCTGCTCGGCTGTCTAGGACCACTGACGGAAGCGTCTCCTTGAGAGCCTCAGTCGTGCCACGTGTTCACGAGCGTGTCCGCAATGTGCGGGGCGTAGAGCCGGGGTTCAAGCAGGAATGAGTCGTGTCCCTTCTCTGAGTGGACGGTGATGCGTCGGTGGGGGACATCCGCCGTCTTGAGATAGCTCACCAGGTCGTCCTGTTCGTCCGGATAGAAGCAGACGTCGCTGTCAATCGAGAAGACCATGTAGCGGTGGTTCTTGGACAACGTGAACACGTCGTTCAGGTCATCGAAGCCGGCTTCAGCAGCAAGGTCGAAGCTCTGCCATGCCTTCATATTCACTAGGTAGCTGTTCGCATCGAACCGCTTGATGAACTTGTTTCCCTGGTGCCACATGTAGGACTCCAGGGGGCTGTCGATCCTGTGCGACCCGGGTCCGACACCCTCTGCAGTTTCGGCCCGGGCGCGCTGCTCCAGCCAATCCAGTGACACGAACGTCTTGTGTCCGATCATCCTTGCGAGCGCAAGGCCGCGATCGGGCTGGGTCAGCTGGTCGTAGTAATCGCCGCCTGCGAACGCTGGGTCCGATTCGATCGCAACGATCTGTTCGAGGTTGTGGATGGTCTGGAGCGCCGTCAGGCGTGCTCCGGAAGCGATTGGGATCACGATGTCGACGAGGTCTGGATACCTCGTTGCGAGCGACAGACACATGATGCCTCCGGTCGACGCCCCCACGACAGCGTGGAGCTTCTCGATGCCGAGGTGCTCCACGAGGCGGACGTTGGCATCGACGGTGTCGGAGAACCCGATCCGGGGGAATGATGATCCGTATGCCTTGCCCGTGGTTGGATCGAGCGAAGACGGACCCGTCGACCCGTAGCAACCACCGAGGTAGTTCGCTGCGATGACGAAGAATCGATCCGTGTCGATCGCTTTGCCTGGCCCGATGAACGCATCCCACCATCCTGACTGGCACTCGCCTGTCCATCTGTCGCCGATGCCTGGCACCGACTCGCAGGTCCCAGCCGCGTGTTGGCTTCCGGTGAGCGCGTGGAACACGAGAACAGCGTTGTCGCGGTCGGGCGATAGCTCCCCGTAGGTTTCAAAGGCCAGCGTCGCCTCACGTAGCGACTCTCCGGATTTGAGCACGAACCCGTCGCCCGTTGTGCCGAACCTGAAGAATCGCGTCGTCGTCGAACCGATGCTTGCGAGCGTCATAGGGGTCGGTGTCGCTTGCTTGAGATGACGCCGGTGTCGAAGCCACCGAGGTGGAGCCCTCCGTGCCATCGAGCGTGCTCGATCTTCAGACAGCGGTCCTGGACAACCTGGAGACCGGCATCGATCGCGGTTCGGGCAGCATCGTCGTGTCGGAGTCCGAGTTGGAACCACACGACCGTGGCTCCGACTTCGATGGCATCGTCGACGACCCCGGGGATCGCTTCGGGTCTGCGGAAGATGACCACGATGTCCGGGATCTCGGGTAGTTCCTTCAGGGACGGATAGCACTTCAGTCCGAGCACCTCTTCGTATGCAGGGTTGACCGGGTACGTGGTCAATCGCGTTCGGACGAGATATGCCGCCACGAAGTTGGACGATCGAATCGGATTCGCTGACACACCCACGAGCGCTGCGCTTGTGGCGTTCCGGATGACCTCCAGTCGTTCGGTAGGTGTCGCATTGGGTACCACGTACGTCGTCATGTTTTGTCCAGTGCCCGTCTGATGTCCCACAGGATGTCGTCGACGTCCTCGATCCCAACGGAGATCCGGATCATGTCTCCGCCGATACCCATCGCCGTCCGTTCATCCTCGGGCACCTGCTGGTGCGTCGTTGAGGCGGGATGGATGACGAGCGTCTTCGCATCGCCGACGTTCGCGACATGGGATGCCAACTCCACGTTCTCGATGAAACGCACACCTGCGCTGAAGCCACCGGCGAGTCCGAACGTGAACACGGCTCCTGGCCCGTCGGGAACGTAGCGCTTGGCATTCGTGGTCCATTCGTTGTCGTCGAATATCGGGAAGCCGACCCACGCAACCTTCGGGTGCTCACTGAGGAACTCAGCGACCTTCCGTGCGTTGGAGGCGTGTTGTCGCATTCTCAGCGGCAGAGTCTCAAGGCCGATGAGGAGTTGTTGTGCATTGAATGGCGACAGCGCTGCCCCGACATCACGGAGCAACTCTGTGCGAGCCTTCATCAGGTATCCATACTCCCGGAAGTTCTCCCAGAACTTGAGATCGTGATAGGCGGGGGAGGGCTCGGTGAGAAGCGGAAAGTTTCCGTTGCCCCACGGGAACTCCCCGCTCTCAACGATGCAGCCTCCGATCACTGTGCCGTGGCCTCCGATGAATTTCGTCGCCGAATGCACGATGATGTCCGCCCCGAATTCGAACGGCCGACACAGGTACGGTGTCGCGAACGTGTTGTCCACGATCAGCGGTATTCCGTTGTCGTGGGCGACCTTCGACACAGCCTCGATGTCGAGCACGTCGGCCCTTGGGTTCCCGATCGTCTCGGCGTACACGGCCTTGGTCCGATCGGTGATGGCACCCTGGATGTCCTCAGGATCATGGATGTCGACGAACGTGACGTCGATTCCCATTCTGCGCAGTGTCACGTCGAACTGCGTGTAGGTGCCTCCGTACAGCGAGCGCGACGCAACGATCTCATCACCCTGTTGAGCCAAGGTGAGAACGCTGATCAGTTGCGCCGACATGCCCGATGCCGTTGCCAAAGCCCCGATGCCACCTTCGAGGGACGCCATGCGCTCCTCGAAAGCGGCGGTGGTCGGGTTGCCGATCCGCGTGTAGATGTTCCCGAATGTCTGCAGCGCGAATAGGTCGGCAGCGTGCTGTGCGTCGTCGAACACGTAGGACGTCGTCGCATATATCGGGATGGCTCGAGCGCCCGTCTCCGGGTCCGGCCGCTGGCCCGCATGGACGGACCGCGTCGAGAACCCGTATGTGTGGGTGTCTTGGGTCATGTGCGTATGCCCTGTCGCCTAGGCGAGTTCGATCGCCAATGGGATGGCAGCACTCAAGGAGTGGCCGACCGGTGACGATGCGACGACAGCGTCGTGCAGATCCCTGATCGCGGTCTCGTCCGCATCTGACTCGATGTGGACCCTCGCCCTCAGCGTCTCGTAACCGGCGTGCCCGGCTTCGATGCCGAGGAACGACTCGAGGTTGAGTTCACCTTCGATATCGATCCTGAGATCGTCCAGACGGATGCCAGCCACCGTTGCGTTGGCCGCATAGCCGATCGCAAGGCATGAGCCCAGCGCTCCGATGAGTTGCTCCACCGGGTTTGGAGCGGTATCGGTTCCACCGAGGCCCTCTGGCTCATCTGTTGCGAACGGTTCGAAGTCCCGAATCGTGGTGGTGGTGTGGAAGCCCCCGTCCCATTCGACGGAAGCTTTCCAGGTCGTGTCTGCGTGCGCAGGTTCTTCGGCGATGGCGGAGACGAGAAGTCCGACGGCACCGATGTTGACGTCGTTGAGTTGCGTGATTGATGTTGTCATGTGAGTCCTTTTCAATGTGACCAGTCGACCCGGTCAGGGTTTGAAGCGGAACGCCGATTGCACCTCTCGGGTGGTGGCGTTTCCTAAGGGCGTCGTGCAGACACGCCCGGGTGAGCCACCCGAGAGCTGGTCATGCACATGCACATAACGAAGCCACGCGTCGGAACGGAAGCGGAGAGTGCGGTGGTGCACATCATCTGTTCCTTCCGGTTGCGTGGCACATCTGTTGATGCGTTAGCGAGCGAGTAGAGCACAGTTTGACGGTCACGTCAAGCTGAAGTCGTGAAATGG
>CAXMSN010000014.1:0-28252 GCA_964196275.1 uncultured Kiloniellales bacterium
GTCTCAGGGTCGCGCGCCAATGTCATGGGGCTTCCGCTCGGAGACATCGCACGGGAGTTGAAATCGCTCGGCGTGCTGAGGTCAGCCCAGCACGGCTGAAATAGCCACCTTGGCGAGATTCACCTTGGTCGGCTTATCCGAGTACTCGACGAGCAGTTCGCCCGTCTTGTGGGCCGTCTTGTTCGTCGGGAAATACACCTGCTTCGGCCCAATGTGGAACTCGCCCTTCGCAAACGTCCGTGGGGAAGGAGCGAACGGACCGCGGACGACAGACTTCTCCGTCCGATCGAGCATCAGAGAGTTGTGTACGACACCCGTGCCACTCTGGATGTCCTGGGGACTGTGGCCCGGCTGGGCGCCCCACGCACACTGAGAGATGAAGTAGGCGGCTCCTGACCACAGGTTCACGGTCACTGTGCCGTAGTCGAGATCATCGATCGAACGCTCGAGCACCGAGCGGTGCTCCTTCTGCGTCGCGGGATCGATGAAGATCGACGCGTTGAGCGTTCCGTAGAGACGCTCATTTGCGAACCGGACCGCCGCCTCCAAGAACGACGGAACGTCAGTCGACGGGATAGCCGTGACGGTGAGAACGGGACCAAAGATCTCGTCGGAGAACCACGGTTCGTCCTTGGACTGCGCGTCGAGCCCGGTGACCAGATACCTCGGATCAGACGAACCGAACACTTCCACGTGCTTGCTCTGAGCAATAGCCGCGTCGCAGCGCTCACGGGATCCCGGGTAGTACGGATCCCGACCTACGTAGTCAGTCAGTACGGTGCGCACGGCATCGAGGAACTCATCCTTCTGATCCCAATCATCCGGCATGACGAGCACCTGGGCCGCCACACAGTTGAATCCCGAATTGTGCATCTTGGCGGCGAGGATGTGCTCCGCCTGATAACGAATATCGCGCTTCGACCACTTTCCAGGAACGACGATCATCGGCGTCACACCGCCAAGTTCCGCTCCCACCGGTTTCGTCGTCACGCGTGTGTCGGAGAACCTGTTGGCTTCGCCTTCCTCGCCGGTTCCATACATGATGGCGTTGTACGTGGAAACGCTCCCGGTGACATGGATCGTGTCGACATCGTCGTGACCCGTCAAATAGCTTCCGACTTCACCATCCCCGTACGCGAACCTCACATAGCCCTCATCGATCAACTCGGCGAAGACCTGTTCAAACGTCTCACCGAGATAGTCGTTGACGGGATTCATCTTGAGGATCGCAACTTTGCCTTCGTTGAACAGTGCGTACACCGTGTCCATCACCGCGATGGAGGCGATGTTGCCAGCGCCCAGCACCACTGCGACGGCGCCCTCGGGGTCATCCTCCTGGTAGAACGAGGCAACGACATCGTTGAGGTTCGACTCGTTGATGCCTGGCTGCATCCACACCTCTGCTCTGATGCCGGGAAACAGGACCCCTTCGTCGAACGTCTTGGGATACACGTCCAGGGCAAGTTGACCGTTCGGGAGCGTGCGGTGCTTCATGCCCTCGAGGACGTCGACATCGGATGAGATGCGGACGAGCGATGTCCGAAGGTCCTTGATCAGCCACAGCACGCTGAACGGCCCTCCAGTCCATTCCTCGCCGGCAAGCGGGTCGTCCATGGACAGTCCCTTGGCCTTGACCGTGGCCTCCACCCAACTGCGAGCGACACGAACCGTGTTCTCCTTGATGTGATCAAGGTGACGCATCTTCTCTACGACGGGCAGCGTGGCCCACTTCTTTTTGGATGCCTGGAGGTCAGCCAGGGCGCTGTCAATGTGTGCTCTTTCCATGCGGGGAATCTAGTCCGGTAGGTGGTTACACGCGACGTGCCACTGGGTAGCATCGGGTACATGGACATCACCAACACCGCAGCCATCGTCACCGGGGGAGCATCGGGACTGGGAGCCGCGACGGCCACGGCCCTCGGGAATGCAGGCGCCGTCGTCACCATCGTCGACCTCAACGAAGAGGAAGGAGAGACGCTGGCGACATCGATCGGCGGAGGAGCCAGGTTCGTCAGAGCTGACGTCACGAGCCCTGCCGAGATCGCGGAGGCGGTAGCTTTGGCGGGGGAAGATGCACCGCTGCGGATCGCCGTCAACTGCGCAGGAATTGGTATCGGGGAGCGTACGATCGATCGCACACCCGAGGCCGCCGATCTCAGCCGATTCACCAAGGTCCTCATGGTCAACCTCGTCGGCACGTACAACGTTGCTTCCCAGGCAGCGGCCGCGATGGCGAAGACCGAGCCTCTCCGCGACGGAGAACGTGGCGTCATCGTGAACACGTCGTCCGTCGCTGCATTCGAGGGACAGATCGGCCAGACCGCGTACTCCGCGTCCAAGGGGGGAGTCGTCGGCATGACCCTCCCCATGGCCAGAGACCTGTCGTCCGTTGGAGTGCGCGTCATGACGATCGCTCCGGGAATCATCGATACTCCGATGCTCGGCGTCGTGGACGAGGACATGCGAGCTGCGCTTGCTGCCAGCGTCCCGTTTCCCAAGCGGCTCGGCTTGCCCAAGGACTACGCCTCGCTCGTCGTGTCGATCGTCGAACACGGGTACCTCAACGGCGAGACGATCCGTATGGACGGCGCACTCCGGATGGCACCCCGCTGAGCGAAGGGGACACATGCTCTCAACACGGATCGGTGAGCTCGAGACGCCCCTCTTAGACGCTGCCGATGAAGCGAAGCAGCGCTGGTGGGCGGACTATGTCAAGGGGGCGCTGTTTCTCGGCGTACCAATGGCACAAACCCGAGCTATCGCTCTGGATTGGTACAGAGACGGTGAGTCCTCCGATCCGGTCGGGCTTTGCCTAGAACTCGGACGGAATCCGATTTCGGAGGTGAAGCTGGCAGGCATCGCCATCATGGAGCACGACCTGGTGCCGAACAGCGTCATGACCGTTGGGGATCTCAAACGGGTGAGAAAAGCCCTCAACGCCGGGGCGTATGACGACTGGAACACATGTGATTGGCTGTGTGTCAAGGTGATAGGAAAGCTGGTCGACGGCGGCGCACGTGCTGACCACGACCGTGTCCTCGCCTGGACATCATCGGGCGTACTGTGGGAGAAGCGGGCGGGGCTCGTCGGGTTTGTGAGGCATCTGCCACGTAGTGAGATCTCGGCTGGCCTTGACGCGGCCTTCCTTGCCGCCGCATCAACGGTCGTCAACGACCAGCGCCGATTCGCACAGACGGCCTGTGGATGGACTCTGCGGGAGCTATCGCATCGAAAGCCGGGCCTCGTGCGTTCCTTCGTAAGCGATCACGGGGGTCTCATGTCCTCCGAAGCGACGGCGAGCGCGACGAAGTTCCTGGATGCCTGACGCAGGCCGGACGACCGGTACCTAGGCTTCACGAACCGAAGAGAGGTACGGGAACATGGGACGGTTGAAGCTCGGTGCAGTGATCTGGACATTGGAAGATCCAGAATCCGGCGTCGCTCCATCATGGCATGCGTTAAAAGCTGCTGCGGTCACAGCTGAGCAGGTCGGGTTCGACACCGTTTGGGTACCCGACGAACTCCAATGGGAAGTTGCTGACTGGGCCGACACCCGGGGGTGGTGGGAGTGCGTGGCCGTGACATCCGCCGTCGCCGAGGCGACATCCACAATCGATGTCGGGACCTGGGTTCTCTCGGCGCTACATCGCAATCCCGGGCTTACGGTGCGCATCGCTGAGACGATCGACGAGATCAGCGGAGGTCGGTTCGTTCTCGGGTACGGGGCGGGTCACGCGGGCCGGCAGGGTGAGGCATTCGGCTTCCCATCGGACAAAACTGTGGGCCGCTACGAGGAAGCGCTAACGATCGTCACCGACCTCCTCACCACGGGATCCTCCACCTTCAGCGGCGAGCACCACACCACCGTTGGTCAAACCTTGACTCCGAGGGGACCGCGACCAGGTGCTATTCCGCTCGTGCTTGGCGGACATGGTCCTCGAACGATGCGTCTCGCTGTCACGCACGCTGACATGTGGAGCGCCTATGCGACAGAAAGTTCGGAACCGGAAGCGTTTGCACCCCTGATCGAACAGTTGGTCGCAGTCTGCGAGAAGCAGAGCCGCGACCCATCGACATTGGACCGCTCCGTTGGAATCTTCCTCCGTCCGCCAGGAACCTCGGCCGACGTCTCGGAACTCGGTCCATCCCTCGCTGGCTCAGAAGATGAAATCCTGACTGCACTCGAGCAGTTCGCTGCCATCGGTGCGACCCATGTTGAGTTCTGGGTGCCAGGCGACATAGCGTCAGGGCTTGAACGACTCGCAGGGGTTGTCGAGAAGGCCGCGTCGATCTGACCGTTCGTTGCCGTCGGAGCATCTGTCGCAGCGCGACGTCCTAGTCTCTGCACATGGCCTCCGCTGCTCCCACGAACACCAACGAAGACGATGCTGATGTCGGGCGGTATCTCCTCCTGTTCGGGTTGCTGGTCGCTTCTATTCTCGTCCTCGGCCTCCTCGGCGCCGGCAGCCCGGACAGTGCTTCGTCGAGACTTGCAAACGTCATCATCACCGCCTTGTCTGGGGGCGTTCTGATCGCTGCCCTACGGATATCGGGCGCGAAGCAGAGCCATCAGCGGTTCTACTTCATCACGGTGGTCACTGTGATGGTTCTGTTGATCAGCGTCGTCCTGTTCGGTTCTGACAGCGTCGTTCAGGACTGGTTCGGCTCCGTGTGGGTACTTCTGGTCGTGCTGACGCCCTTCATCGTTCTGAGGCGCGTGGTCATGGCGGCACACGTGACATCACAGACGATCATCGGTGCGGTGTGCGTCTTCCTTCTGATCGGCATCTCCTTCGCATACGTAACGATGGCTCTCGACCGCGGATCTCCATTCTTCGCACAAGAGATCGAGCCGACGGACTACATCTACTTTTCGTTCGTGACGATCACGTCCCTCGGCTTCGGCGATCTCACGCCTTTGTCCGACGTTGCCCGAACGACCACGATCTTCTTCACGGTCATCGGGCAGCTCTACCTCGTGATGATCTTCGCAAAGCTCGTCTCCGTATGGCGTCCGGTACGAAGGGACAGCTCTTAGGAGCCGGCGACACCGTGCTGTCGGATCCACGTGTGCATCGCGATACCGCTGGCGACACCAACATTTATCGATCGTGTCGACCCGAACTGGGATATCTCGTATACGCCATCAGACGCGGCAACCATCTCTGGGGAAAGCCCCGGACCCTCCTGACCGAACGCAAGAACACAACGGGGGGGGAGTTGTGCGTCTTCGATCGGCTGTGAGCCGTCAAGGATGTCGATTCCAATGATCGCGAGCGACTGCGTGTTGGCCCACAGGACGAAATCGGCGATCGACGCGTGGTACTCGATGTGCTGATACCTGTCGGTCACCATCGCACCGCGTCGATTCCATCGCCGCTTGCCCACGATGTGCACTGTGTGAGCCAGGAACGCGTTGGCATTGCGGACGATCGTTCCGATATTGAAGTCGTGTTGCCAGTTCTCGATCGCAACGTGGAACGGATGTCTGCGGGTGTCGAGGTCCGCGATGATGGCCTCTCGTGACCAGTACCGGTATTCGTCGGTCACGTTCCTCGTGTCGCCGTGTTCGAGCAATTCCGAGTCGAATCGATTGTCATCCGGCCATGGACGATCGTGGGGACCGACGCCTACTTCCCTGTCTTCGTCAGTCATCGGCACCAAGTCGGATGTCAGACATCTCCTCCAGCGCCTTCACGAGGGCATGGTTTCCCTCGGAGCCCAGGCCGCGACTCTGAAGGGCCCGGTACATCTGGAAGACAAGCGACGTACCAGGCAACGGGACACCGAGGTCATCCGCTGCTTCGAGGACAAGACGCAGATCCTTCTGCTGAAGGTCGATCGTGAAGCCAGGCCTCCAGTCCCTGTTGATCATCTGCGGCCCCCGGTTGGACAGCATCCACGAGCCGGCAGCGCCACCCTCGACCGCCTTCAGAGCCGATTCCAGATCGAGATCACCGGCCTCAGCCAGCAGGAGTGCCTCCGACACCGCTAGCTGGTTGACCACAACGAGGACCTGGTTGACGGCCTTCACCAACTGTCCCGCTCCCTGGGGACCGACGTGTGTGATCGTGGTTCCCATGGTTCCGAAGAGGTCGCGTGCCCGATCCAGTTGCTCGGCATCGCCACCGACCATGATGCTGAGCGTCCCGTTCGCTGCACCTTCCGAACCTCCGCTGACCGGCGCATCAAGCCAATGGGCACCAAGTTCGTTGACCCGCGATGCGAATTCCTTCGTCGCCGACGGGCTGATCGTGGAGTGATCGACGATGAGGGAGCCTGAGGAGAGTCCGTCTGCCACACCGTTGTCGCCGAACACAACCGACTCGACGTCGGGCGTGTCGGAGACACAGATCAGCACGACTTCGCAGGATCTGGCCACGTCGGCGGGGGAGGCGGCGACATCCGCTCCGGCTGCCTCCAGTTCGGCTGCTCGAGACAGAGTTCGATTCCAGACGACGACCTGTTCACCTGCCGAAACGAGGTTCATGGCCATGGAGCGTCCCATGATCCCGAGTCCGATGAATCCGACCGACCCCATTGGCATCCTCCTAGGTTGCGACGTCTGACAGCTCCGGGGCGCTCCGTCTCAACAGCATGGCTGGCAGCAACGCCAAGATAGACGCTCCGAGTGCAACCTGGTTCGGAAGATGTGGTGCGATCGAAAAGAGCACACCGCTGATCGCCATGCTGGAGATGAAAGCAAGGGACATCGATGCGGACATCACACCCAGAACGCCACCTCGCATGGAGTCATCGACTGTCTTTGTGGCGATCGATTGCGTCGGAGGCATCGTCAGTCCGCCACCCATGGCGAACAGGAAACCACCGAAAGCAGCGAGAGCCGGCGAGACCGTGAACGCATAGACCACGAGACCTGCAGATCTGAAACCAATGCCGACGGCGACGAGACGGCGCTCTCCGAGACGAGCGATCGCCTTCGGAAGGATCGACGTCTGCGTCACGATCTGGCTCAGTCCCACGAACGTGAGGAGTATGCCGACCCCGAGTTCGGGGTTCGATTCGAATAGCACCGCTTCTCCGAACAAGGCGAAGGTCGCTATGACAAGGCCGAGAGCGAACTGCGCCAGAAAGGCCAGAACCATGGCGAGCACGAGCGGCCGGATCGCCACGGCCGCTCTGAAGGTCAGCTTGACCGCCTTCTCTCTGAGCGCCGTTCGCTCTTCCGATGTCATCGACTCGTCCAGGGTGAAGACCGTGAGCAACACCACAATGGCGGCTGCCCCTGCTGCGAAGAAGTAGGGGACTCGTGGACCGAGCCCCACGAGCAGCCCACCGATGACGGGTCCCACGAAGAACGCTAGCCCGAACATGGCGAAGATCAGACCAAGAGCTCGTGCCCGGTGTTCCTTGGGTGTCACATCCGTCACATATGCCTGGGCGACAACGATGTTGCCACCGGTCAGACCGTCGAAGAGCCTGGCTGCGAAGAGCATCCATGGTGCAGAGGCAAGACCGAAGGCCACGAACGCTATGACCGTGCCGATCTGTGAAACGATGAGAACGGGGACTCGCCCAGCCTTGTCACTCCACCGGCCAAGAATCGGCCCGCCGATGAACTGGGCGGCGTAGAAGGAGGCAACGAGGAGGGACACCTCAGTTGCGGACATCGAGAACTCGTTCTTCGCATAGAGAGGCAGGATCGGGAGGATCATTCCAGCTCCGACCATCTGCACGAACACGATGAGCAGGATCGTGACGAGGCGCTTGTCAAGAGATCTGAGTTTCATGCCGCCCACCACGAGGAAGGACCGAGCGTACCGGTGCGAACCGACCTAGCCAAGGTGTGTACTCAGGTCGTGAGGTCAGTGATCACTGCGAAGCCAGTCCCAGGGAACTCGTCCATTCGGACGAGATGTTCGACACCTTCGCTTAGCGACATGGTTTTGGTCACGAGCGTCTCAGGATGCAACGACCCGTCCGCCACCATCGAGAGCATCGCGGGATACCGCCAGGCCTGCATTCCGTGGCTGCCAAAGAGTTCGATCTCGTTCGTGTGCAGCCTCCACATGGGGATCTGTGGTCGTGCGTGCTCCCCAATCATGAGACCGGCCTGGATGTGCCTGCCACGCTTCCTGAGGCTCTGTATCGAGCCGAGAGCCGTCGAAGTTGAACCGAGCGCGTCTATGGAGACGTGGCAACCTCCGTCAGACATGTCTCTGACAGTTCGGTAACTGGAGTCTGGAGAAGCCACGTTCACTGTGTGGACAGCCCCGATCGCGGAAGCAAGCGCAAGGGCGTCGTCACTGATGTCCACCGCGATGACCCGAGCCCCAAGCGCTGTCGCGATCATCACGCTCGAAAGGCCAACACCGCCACTGCCCCACACAGCCACCCAGTCATCGGGTTTCACTTCTCCCTGATCCACTACCGCCCTAAATGCTGTTGCAAACCGACACCCGAGTCCCGCGGCTGTGTCGAACGTCATGGCATCGGGAAGTTCAACAAGGTTCTCATCGGCATGCGGTATGGCGACGAATTCGGCGAACGATCCCCATGTCGAGAAGCCAGGCTGAATCTGGTTGTCACATATGTGTTGGTTCCCAGCGAGACACTGACGACAATGCCCACATCCGAGCGCGAATGGCACGGTCACCCGTTCACCGACGGCGAATCGTTCTACGCCCGGTCCGACCGCGGCGATTACACCGGACATTTCGTGCCCCGGTACGTGGGGAAGTGGTATCGACGGATCGTGCCCGACCCAACCATGCCAGTCGCTTCGACACACTCCGTTCGCCTTCACTTCGATGACCACACCGTCTGTCTGGGGGGACGGGTCGGCAATCACTTCCACGGCTATGTCTCCGCCGAACGACTCGAACATCGCAGCCCTCACAGTCCAGCCTCCGGCATACGGACATGGTCAGGGTTCAGCTCAGACACATCACGAACACCGAGCAGCTTCATCGTGCGCACGATGTCTTCGGTCAGGATCTCTGCGGCTCGTCTCACGCCCGCCTCACCGCCTGCCATGAGTCCGTAGAGGTAGGCCCTGCCAACGAACGCGCCGCGTGCTCCGAGCGCAACGGCCGCAACGACGTCGCCTCCGTTCATGATCCCGCCGTCTACATACACCTCGGCGTCGCGCCCGATGGCCTCGACCACAGGTGCGACGAGCTGCAAGGGGATCGGCGAGCGGTCGAGTTGCCGCCCGCCGTGGTTTGACAGGATGATGCCGTCAGCACCTTCATCCACGCACCGGCGAGCGTCCTCGATGTTCTGCACACCCTTCACCACGATCGGGCCGTCCCAGTGCCTCCTCAACCACTTGAGATCCTCGAAGTTCAGAGAGGAATCGAAGAATCGATCGGTGGTGTCGACCACGGTCCCATCCGTGCTCTGCAACGCGGCGAATGTCAACGGCTCGGTCGTCAGGAAGTTGAACCACCAGTTGGGATGCATGGCGCCATCGAGAACCGTCTTCAGTGTCAGGTTCGGGGGAATCGTCATACCGTTACGGACGTCGCGGAGTCTCGATCCTCCGACCGGCAGGTCAACCGTGAAGATCAGCGTGCGAAACCCACTCGCTCTGACCCGTTCCATCAGGAACTCCGACACCTTCCTCTCGCTCCAAACGTACAGCTGGAACCAGAGGTCGGTCTCGGGAGCACTCTCCGCGAGATCCTCAGGGGTCGTTGTGCCCATCGTTGACAGGGCGTAGGGGATTCCGAACTCTCCGGCCACACTCGCGACCGCTCGTTCTCCCTCATGGTGCATCATCCTGGTGAATCCGGTGGGTGCGAAGCCAAGGGGGAACGATGTCGCCATGCCGAGCATCGTGGTGGAGGGATCGCACTCGGATACATCTCGCAGAACGTTCGGCTCGAACCCGATCGACCGGTACAGATAGCGGGACTGGTTCAGGCTGATCTCGTCGTCAGCCGCCCCGTCGACGTAGTCGAATGCGGCGAGCGGAGTCCGGCGTCTCGCTCGGTCCCGCAGATCCTCGATGTTGGCGGCGCGCGCCAGCGAGCGCTCGCGCCGTGTACCAGTCCGTGGAGGCGGCTTCAGCACAGGTGCCAACTCCCTCCACCTGGGTATCTGTCGCTTCACCATGGCGTGAGCATTGCACAAACGAGCGCAAGCGCGGTCATGCGCTGTTCAGCCATGACCGCATCTTGTGCGTGAGCACCGGCATGAGCAGCCAGGTGAGGATGGCGATGCTGATCACGTTCCCGACGAAGATCGCGGCGTAAGTGTTGAGATCCGGCCACAACCACTGACCCAGTTGCGAGGTGAGTATCACGGTCGGGTACAGCGCGATGAGGACGACCGTTGCCTGCTTCCACTTCGGTGTCAACGGAGCGTGGTCTGACGTCGGGAACCATCCCGCGAAGCCGCCGACGATCGTGGTCTTGAGTTCCCCAACCGTGAGGGAGTCGAGTTCCAGCAGCGCCTCGCGTCGTTCTGGCGACTCCACCCATGTGATGAGGTGCTCACGGGTATCGAACGTCAGCATCACGACCGTCTCGGATTGCACTCCATCGACGGCATCCAAGATCTCCCTCCTGATGAATCCGTTGAAGTGCTGGAGTTCATCGAGAACGCGTTGATGGAACAACAGATGCTCGGGTTGTACTCCGTCTCTGAGTCGATAGCTCGACACCACACGGATCTCGTCCTGGGCAGGCACGCCAGCGACGACCTGCTCGCTGGCTTCGCCTTCGAACAGATCGGCACCCTCGCCCAACAGCTCCAGCCGCTCATGGGAGGAGAGCCAGGCATCGAGGGATGGACCATCCTCGAACCGATACACGATCAACCACTCGCCGGGGTGCATCTCATTCGGCCGCTCGACCCCGATGCTCACGTACCCATCGGCCCTATGCGCTGCCGTGATCAGCCGCGATACCCACACGCCGAAAGCGTCCTCGTTCTCGCTCGTGACGCGTCGAGAGACAATCACGGTCGGAGACCCCCGCCCGCGCGTCACTTCTGCTCGATGAACGTTGAAACGATTCGCTGCACGGTGCGTAGCGTACGACGCGTGGATTCCATATCAACCAGACGCCTTACCGTGATCTCCTTTGGGTAGGGCGGCAGCAACGGCAGCGGTCTCCACCAGTAGATCTCCCTCCCCGTCACGGTGAGACGGTCAGGCCCTGTCGCTGCTCGGAGCAGTGCTCTGGTACTTGTCTCAGGTGGGGGATGGTCGAGGAACGCGATCTCGAACATCCCATCGTCGCTCTCTGTGGGCACGTTCGCAATGACGTCGAGAAGTTCTCGGTCCGTGCGTACGAAAGCCCTCGTCGAGAAGCCGACTTCCGACCGGATCTCCTCCTCGATGGTCGGGGCGAGAATCGGGCCGTCCGAATCGATGATCAGGTTCCCCGTCGCCAGAAAGCTCTGTACCTGAACGTAACCCACCTTGCCGAGCGCCTGTCGCAGCACGTCCATCTTCACGCGTCTACCGGTCGTATTGATTGCCCTGAGAAAGACGACGGTGCGCATGAGAAGAACGTACAGCCTTGCGGCCTTTGAGGGGTTCCAAAGCGGACGGGTCGGGCGACCCATTGCGGTACGTAGCGGTTATGACACTCTACGTGGTGGGAACATGTAAGGAGGACGGGTGAACCCGTTCGATCATATTGCACACAGTGACGTGCCCGACCTCGCTGAACACGGCGTCCGGACAGCGAACGTCGCCGTCGCGATGGCCCGGGCGCTTGACTTCCCAACCAGCGTCATCTCGCATATCGACACAGCTGCCCAACTACACGACATCGGCAAGATCAAGATCGACCTCGAGATTCTCAATAAGCCAGGGCCGCTCGACGCCTTGGAATGGGAAGAACTCGAGCGACATTCCCAGATCGGGTACGACATGATCCACAAGAAGGTCGACCCGGAGGTCTCGAGCATGGTTCTCATGCATCATGAACGGCTCGACGGGACGGGCTACCCGAACGGCCTCGGGCCAGATGCGATCGGGATGCCGCTTCGCATCCTGCATGTGGCCGATGCGTTCGATGCGATCACCAGCGATCGTCCGTATCAGCCCGCAATGCCGGTCGAACACGCCGTTTCCGAGCTGACCTCGAATCTCGGAACACAGTTCGACGCTGACGCTGTGGGGGCACTCATCGCGATCGTCACGTTCGAGAGCATGGACGCTCGGCAGAGCACGATCGCGCTACCCGTACGGCACCGTTTAGCCGCGGCGGGCTAGGCGTTCTGAAACTGCTGGACCGTCTCGTCGGCCAGCTTCGTGAGAATCTCAATGTTCTCTTTCATCATGTCGTTCCAGGCGGTCTTGTAGTCCTCGGTCGCAAGCTCAGGGGCGGGCACGCCATCTATCGCCGGCGCCTCTGCGTGCTGGAAGATGCGCGTTCCCGAACCGCTCGGAACGAGATAGTACGTGTACTTCACCGTCGAACCCTCGGCGAATTGCACCGACAGCGTGATGTACGAATGCGGCCTCATGTCCATCACTTTGAAGAGAGTGACCGCACCATCTCCGTGGGCACAATGGAATTCCGTCCCGGGCGCGATGCGACCGTCAGCAAGTTCCTGGAGGTGCATCTGAGCGGCGGCCGGGATGAACTCAACACGCTTCCTAGGGTCCATGATGTAATCCCATACCAGCGACGGTGGAGCGAGCGTCTGGCCTTTCGCTGTGTTCCAAGCGCCAGCTTGAGCAACCTTGTCCTCGCTTTGAAGCTGCAGCATGGCGTACACGTCCTCAAGCGATGAGATGTACCCGGCAACTTCGCCGATGTGTTCGTATTCCTCTGTGTGAGGCGTCCATGAAGCGACGACGGACTCGACCTCAAGCGCCTTTACGCACTGATCGGTGATCAGGAAGTAGTGCTCGATGCCCGTGTCCTCGATGATGCGGTTCTTCAGAAGTCGGTGGACCGCGATCACATCTGGCCCTGACAGTGTGGTCATGCCTCCGACCTTCGACAGCATGTACTCGCCGCAATGCATCACGATCTTCAGACCGAGCCCTTTGATGTTGACGCATGCGTTGCAGTCACAGGTGGTGTTCACCACCATTTCGGCAAGCGCATCGGCGAAGGCGCAGTACAGCATCTCTACGGACTCGAGGATCGTCTGGCCGTACATGCCTTCTGCCATCTCGCCGTAGAGGAAGACAGCGTCACCTTCGATGCTCGAAAGAGCGAGGGGCGCGGTGGTCGCATCGATTATGGAGTTCAGGAGGTCGGCGATGATCCCATTGCCGTGCTCAAGCTCGCTGTCTGTCAGGAACTGTGTGTAGCCGGAGATGTCGGCGATTACCAAATGGCCTTGCATGCGTGCTTCCCATCGAGAGAGGCGATTGTACCAGCCTGAACGTCTATGTCGCGGCGAGATCCATCGCTCCTGGACACGTCGTCCGTGGCGTGGTGCACGGTAACCAGCGGTATCCTGAGCACTGATGGAGTACCGCCACACACAGCAGGCGTTCGCCCCCGTGGCCATATGGATCGGCTTCATCGTCGTTTTGGGCATCATCATTCCGACGGAGGAGTGGGCCCCATGGATCGGAGTCTTCGTGTTCGCGATCACCCTCGTCATGCTGCTCTTCAGCCGGCTCACAGTGACGGTCACCAACGAGATCATCGTCACCTCGTTCGGCCTTGGCTGGCCCAAACACACCGAGAAGGTTTCCGACGTGTTGGCGGCGCACGAGGTGCGTAACTCCTGGATACAGGGATGGGGGATCCGCAAGATCTCCGGTGGATGGATGTACAACGTATCGGGTTACGACGCCGTCGAACTTGACCTTGCATCGGGAAAGAAGTTCAGGGTCGGCACAGACGAACCAACGAACCTCGCCGCAACCATTGCGCTGGTTCTTCCGCCCGCATCAGCCACGAACTAGGGGAGTGGCCGATCGTCCTGACGATCAGGCGGTCGTCGACTGACGCTTCGACCAACGGCGGATGTTGGGCAGGTTCCACCGAATGACGCCCGTCCAGAACACGATGCTGACAATGCCGAACCTGTACGCGGTATTGACCGTGTACGACCACCCGTCGGCTGGCATGAGGAAGAAGCATCCGCTTATCGATAGCCCGGCCAGAAAGAGAATCTGCCGGAGACCTTTGTTCCAATTCACTGCGCCTACCTCCCCCTTAGAGGTTGCACCCTGGCGAACTGCTTCTTGGCGGACGTATCTCTCGGCAGGCCTAGCGATGCTCAGTGAAGAACCAGCCCGAGTAGACACCAACGAAGATCACGGCCACGCCGACCTGCATGGCGAGCTTTATCCAGTCAACACCCTCCGTGTCGCCGAAGCCAAGGGTCTGGGCGATCATGCCTCCGACAAGCGCCGCCGTGACTCCGATCATCCACGTTGCGGTTGTCGACATCTTCTGTTTTCCCGGGAGGAGGAGCCTCGCCAGGCCGCCGATGAACACACCGATGAAGAGGGCGGCGATGATCGTCCACATCCATGTGGCCAACGAGACAGCGAATGTAGCGAGAACCACGCATTCCTCCTGGGTCGGTTACGACAAGAGCCTACGCGATTACACCGAGGAACCCAACAACAGAGAGGGGAGCCTTCGGACGCACCGCCGTCGGATGTCGCACTGTCATCGTCAGGTTTCGCCTTACTATGTTACATAACGTGTATTATCGGCGTCTTGGCCAATGTCGAGGAACCGTCGGTCGTGGGTTGTTTCCAGCGCGGCGCGAGTGCCGATCAGCCTGCGGCAGCACTCCCCAACAACTCCTCGACAACCGCGAGCGTTGGCGTCGAGCGAGCGCCCGGTCTCGAAATCGTGAGCGCTGCCACAGCGTTACCCCACCGCAGCGCCTCTCCGACGTCGGGCGTGTGAAGCATGGAGAAGATGAAACCAGCGTTGTGCGCATCACCGGCACCAACGGTGTCGGCGACTTCGACGTCAAAGCCCGAAGCGGCGACCTCACCGTCAACGGAGCATGCGAATGATCCGTTCGGGCCAAGCCGTGTGACGACGGTTCCGTGCCGAGCAGCAAGATGT
This sequence comes from uncultured Kiloniellales bacterium, assembly GCA_964196275.1. GTDB lineage: Bacteria > Actinomycetota > Acidimicrobiia > Spongiisociales > UBA5794 > UBA5794. The sequence continues at coordinate 14,979 of CAXMSN010000014.1, forward strand.
CGTGCCGCCGCGAGCGGGTCGGCCATTCCAGCAAGCGGGGCAACTTCATCTGTCCCGGAACCCATGACTATGTCGCAGAGCTCGACGGCGCTCTCCATGACCTCGCGGAAGCCGTCGTCCCATCCCCAGTTCTCCAGACGCAGGTTCAGATCGAGCGACACGGGAATACCCAGCGCCTTGGCTTGCGTCATGGTTGCGAGCAACGCCTCACGTGCGGGCGACACTCTCAGACATATGCCGGACACGTGGACCCAGTCCGCATCGTGTGCCGCCCCGACAGCCGCTTCGATATCCACTTCTTGGTGTGCACCACCTGACGGCGGCCAGACGTAGATCAGCCGGTCTCCATCTCGGGGCACGACCGTGATCACGGTCACCGTCGGAGCGGCTGCTGTGGATTCGACGAGGGCGACGTCAACTCCTGCCTCCCCGAGGCTTGTCCTTGCGAAACTTCCGAAGGCATCGTCTCCGACAGTTCCCACAAATTGGCAGTCAACGCCTAGCCGTCCAAGAGCCGCAGCGGTATTGGCAGCAGAGCCTCCGCCCAGGAGACGTGGAGCGGGATTCGAATGGAGGTCAACCTGGTCGCGGTGAGGGAGCAGGATCTCCATGTCGACGTTGATGTCGCCCACCACCAGCACTCTCACCGGTAAGCCTCTCCCCTGGCAACCGCGGACACGAATTCATCGACCAGATTCAGGTCCTTCCGAAACCCTCCCTCGGCCAACCTCCGGTTCGTGTGGCTGAGAGAATCGACACCCCAAGGGCGCACCGCCGCAATCGCGGCATCTACATTCGTCGGCGACAGTCCCCCAGCCAACACGACTGGAATGTCAACCGCGTTCACGATTTCTGCACTCACCGTCCAGTCGTGAACGATGCCCGCCGCACCGACACCGTCGATGTCGGGTGACACAGAATCAAGGATGAGGAAGTCCGCAACGGCCGCGTACGACAGCGCTTCTTCGACCGATTCGGGTCCGGTCACGGCTATCGCTTGCATGATGGCGACGTGAGGCAGTCTGGCGCGCAGGACGCTCACGTCGCTCGAACTGACGGAGCCGGTCGGTCCACAGAGATGCAGGATGTCGGGTCCGACGGCGTGAACCATCTTCTCGACTTCTGTGAGATCGGACTCCACGCTCAGTGCGACGGAGACCGCAAGTCCTTCAACAGCACGACAGACCTCAGAAGCGGTTTCAACGCTCACTTCCCCTGGCAGGCCTCGCTCTGACGGCGTGACACCGACATGGTGGACTCCCAAGCGCGCTACGGCGACGGCCTCGGAAGCCGACTGCATCGTGTAGATCTGCACATGGATTTCGCTCACAGGCTCACCATACGTGTGGCCTGGACTCAGACAGACACGGTCGGCAGGAGCAACCCATCAATAGCGAGTCAGGATCTTGACGCCCGGTTCATCGAGCAGCGAAAACCTGCGCTTGCTTACGATCGCAACCGCCCTCTGCCGGTCCAGTAGTTCACCGACGACGCCATCCTTGTCGAAGATGATCCAACGATCGAAGACCTTCGTGAACTCACGGTCGTGCGTGATCGCCACCTCGGTGGCGTCCTCAAGGTCAAGCAGGGATCGCTCGATCACAAGTATGGACTCCAGGTCAAGGTTGTCTGTGGGCTCGTCGAGCATCAGCACGTTCGGCTCAAGCGTCTCGAGGATTATCAACTGGATCCTCGCCTTCTGCCCACCTGAGAGTTCCGAGTACTTGTGTCGGTCGTGCTTGCCGAGCCCGTACCGTCCGAGAGCGCTCCGCGATACCTGATCGTTCGGAAAGTACCGCGACATGATCTGGAGCAAGCTTCCACTGTCATCTGGCAGCGTGTTCTCCTGTGCGAAGTACCCGAGCTTCGCATTGGGACCGAACCGCACATGTCCGCCCTCGACGACCTTGGGATCCAGGAGTCGCTTGAGAAGCGTCGACTTTCCTACTCCGTTCTCGCCGAGCAGCGCCACGCGATCCTCGTGATAGATCTTCAGGTCGAACGGCAGTATGAGATCCGGGATCTCTAGTCCTTCGATGCGGATCGCTTCCTTGCCGGCCCTTGACCCCCTGAAATTCGTCGTGATCTCCTTCTCGGGAGGGGGTAGCTCGGGAGGCCCGTCGTCCTTGTACCGGTTCCATCGTGTCTCCGCGGCTCTGGCCCTCGAGGCGTTGGCGTCGCTCATGGCCGCACGTTGCTTCATCAGGCGGTAGTAGCGATAGAGCCTGCGCTCCTCCTGCTGCCATGCGTTCAGATCCTTGGCGAGCCGCTCGGTTCGTGCCCTCCTGGCCGCCCGGAACGTCCCATAGTTTCCGCCATGTACCCACTGACCGGAGTGCTCAAGGACGATCATCCGATCTACTCCCCCAGTGAGAAGCGTGCGATCGTGGGACACCATCAAGACCGTCTTCGACGTGCGGCGCAACTCTTTCTCCAGCCACGCCTTGCTGAACAGGTCGAGAAAGTTGTCAGGCTCATCAAGAATCAGCGTGGGTACTGACGACAGCAGGTATGAGCGCAGGATGATCGCCTTGCGTTCACCGCCCGAAAGCTCGGTCAGGAGCCTCTCCCCCGCGTCGGCGACCCGTTGCCCGAGAACGGCTGAGGTGATCTGATCCCAGGACCCCTCCTCCTTGTAGCCGCCCAATGATTGCCAGAGTTCCAGTACCGCCCCCAAGTCAGCTCCAACGTCCTCTCCTTCGGCGATCTGCGCATAAAGGCTCTGGAGTTCGACGTGCAGCTTTGCAAGGCTGTGTGGCAGCGACAGGGCAAGCGCATCGAGGACAGTGGCCCTCTGGTCATCGTCGAAGCCAGGGTTCTGGCGCATGTAGCCGACCTCTGTGTCGGAACGGATAGTGCCTTCTTCGAGTTCGAGATCCCCGGCGATGAGGTCGAGGATCGTGGTCTTCCCAACACCGTTCGGGCCCACGAGGGCCGACACCGAACCGGTGGGCACTTTGAACGACATGCCGTCGATGACCGACGTTCCATCGGGATACAGGAACACTGCGTTTGCGACTTCGATACCCATGACGAGCGGTAGTGGTCCGTTGATCGGGCGGGTGCCTGATCAGACCCCGGGCCGACCTTCCGAGTCGTGACGCTGGACGCCGGCTCCGAGCACAGCGACCAGCACATAGATCAGTGTCCCGACCGGCATGGCGAAGATGATGAGAAGCGCCCATCCCCATTTCGGCATGTAGGGGGAATCGTGACGCATGAGGTGCCAGAGACTCCACAGGCTGAAAGCTGCGAATACGACGAAGAAGGGCGTCCACGCTATGAAGTTCATGCTCGCCTCCGCAATCAGTGCGGAAGTCAGGTTACGCCAGCGGGTAGGTCACCCGTCAATCAGTGTGGTGTCTGGCTGGTATGTCGACCACGCGAACCAGAACGTGTCGAGATGCGGCACGGACTCGAGTTGCTCGCCTTTCAATGGTCCGTCAACGGCGTCACCGGTCACCGACCATCGTGTCCCGGTGTTGTCGTCGAAGAAGCCATCGCCTGCAGCGGTGAACGTCAGCGTCTGGCCGTTCACGATGCGCGAGAAGACACCGACTGAGCCGACATCTCGGCCTCCCTCGACGGCTCTCGATTCGAGCGCTGACGCCTGGCCTGCCTTCCAGAACATCACAAGCGGGCTGCCACCGACTTCTACGTTCGTTGCCTTGACCTCTCCCGCACTGATCGCCTCAAGTGCGTACGCAACGGCTTCATCGTCAACCGTGATGCCGACGATCCGCTGCATTGCCGCTGCCCGATCGTCCAAAGCTCCTCTGAACAGGAACGGTCGTCCCTCCGGGGTGTCGTAACCGCTGTACGGATTGCGGCCGTAGTCCCTACCGAACCCAGCGGCCTCCCAGTCCAGCACCTTTCCCGTCGGGTAGTTCTCGATGAAGTCGCCCCACGAGATAAGCGGCGAAGACCGAGCCACCAGCTCCGCCCCGGTCAGAACACCAACAACGGCTTTGCCGTCAAAGTGTGTCCAAAGCGACTCGGTCGTCCGGTCGTACATCACCAGAGCGGACGCGAAGAGAAGGCCTGATGTTCCGAACGTTGTGACGTTTCCTCCGATTGTTCGCTCGTAGGTGACGGCAGAGTTGCACAGCGGGCAGTACGTAATGGAGACCGGAACTCCGCCAACCGTGTCGTTGACGATCTCGTGCCATACGAGAGCACGCACGGGGTAGGCCCTGGCGTCACCGTTGATCTCCAGGGCAACGACCGCCTCTCCGAGCGGGAGCAGGTCGAGCTGGTCCACGACATCGAAGAACTCAGGCCGTTCGATAGGAGGAATGCCGTCGGGTGGTGGCCCGCCCGAAAAGATCTGGTCGATATCCACCAGCGGTTCAGGGAACTCCGGCGCGTTCAGTTGGCGGAGCGCACTCGGGCCTCGTGGCAACGCATTCACTGCAGGTCCTTCCTCCTCTGTCGATGGCCCCGCAGGCACCTCTTCCGTTCCGACTGCGGCCGGAGTGCTGGTTGCCGTTGGTGCCGCACACGCAACCGCAACCAGTGACAGAGCGGTACCGAGTAGCAAGAGCCCGGAACTGAGTTTCGCTCGTGTAGTTGTCACGGTCATGCAGCCAACGCAGACTCGCGCAGGAACCTCTCAAGAGTGTCACTTGTCTGACACACCGCGGACGGTCGGTCCGGCACCAGCGTTGCAGAGGGCATGACAACATCAATCATCGGTGCTCCCGCGGAGCGCCAGCCGTACTTCGCGATCGCAGGTCTGACGGTGGTCTGGGTCGTGGCAGCCCTCTTACGGACCGAGACCACGTTCCATCTTGGGCCCATCATCCTGCCGCTGATACCACTGCTGATCGCGCCGAAAGGGAGCCGAACGAGAGCTATCGGCGTCGCTGCGGGAGTCGGTGCCGGGGTGATCGCGCTTCTGTCTGTCACGGGGAACCTCTCCGGACCGGCGTTCGAGCCCTTTTCCTCAGCCGTGGCTGAGAGCGTGCTGACGCTCATTGGAAGTGGGATCCTTGCCCTCGGCCTTGCACGTGTTACACGTTGACACGTGGCGGACGCGGTCGGCATCGAGCACGGTGATCCTCCTGTAGCCCGTCTCAAGAGCGCCGTGGTACTTGAGCACCCCGATCGCTTCGTTCACTGACTGGCGGCTCGCACCGAGCAGTTCTGCGATGGAAGCCTGAGACAAGCGGACCTCTCCGAACCGATCCTGCTGGGAAAGCAGGAGATCTGCTACCTGCTCGCGGACGGTTCTGTTCATCAGCCTGAGCAGGCTTCGCTGCGTTGCTTCGAGTTGACCGAGGCCTGCCACCAGCCACCTCATGGTCAGAACTGGGCGCTTGAGGAGCAGCGGAATGAGAAGGTCCCGATCGAGGCGCAGGACGCGAGCGTGGGTGACCGCTCGAGCGGAGGAAAGGTACGGCTCCTGTTGGAACATCGCGATATCCCCGGCGACCGCACCGGGACCAAGACGCGTGATGAGGCTCTTGGAGCCTCCACTCGTTCTGTATAACTCGACTTCACCGGAATGGACGACGTATGCGGCTGTGGATTCCTGCCCCTCCTTGAAGAGGTGCGTTCCCTTGTACTTATCCGTCATGACTCCCGCCTGAGCGAGCGCAACAGCGTCCTCTCGAGTCACGGGTAGATAGTCCGTTCGCCCGAACGTGCGAGCGAGCCAAGCAGCGTGCTGTTCTTGTAAACGATCCATGTTGATGTCAACGCACGAGGCCTCGGTTCCGTTCCCGGTCGTTGTCCGTCGTCACCGGTCGCGTTTGAGTGGTTCCACCGCCACACGTAGGGTGCCGTGATGGAGTACCCCACGGTTCCGTATCGATCTCTGCATGTCTCTGAAGGCGAACGGCTGGAGACGGCGGCCCGGATCCTCGAGGAGATGGGTCGAAGACGATCGGTCAGGCATTTCTCGGACCGAGAAGTTCCAAGAGAGCTCGTTGAAACGGCGATTCTCGCGGCTTCAACCGCACCCTCTGGTGCGCACATGCAACCTTGGACGTTCGTCCTCGTCGGCGACCCCGAGGTCAAACGTCGAATCCGTATCGCCGCTGAGGACGAGGAGCGCGAGAACTACGAGGGAGGCAGGCTCCCCCAACACTGGAGAGAGGATCTTGCGCGTCTCGGGACCACCTCCGACAAGCCGTTCCTCGAGACAGCACCGTGGCTCGTGGTGATCTTCGAGCAGCGATACGGTGTCCGACCCGACGGGTCCAGGCAGCATCACTACTACGTGAAGGAGTCCGTCGGAATCGCCGCTGGCATGTTCATCGACGCTCTCCACCGCATGGGCCTGGCGACGTTGACACACACGCCGAGCCCGATGGCCTTCCTCAGGACGCTGCTCAACAGACCTGACAACGAAAGGCCATTCATCCTGTTCCCGATCGGCTACGCGGCGGAGGACTGTGAGGTCCCTGACCTCGATCGGAAGTCGCTTGGCGATGTGATGATCGAAGTGACCGATGACGATCTCGGCGGTGCGTGAGTGTCAGTCGTCGACGAGGGTGACCCGGATCCGGCGGAATCCTCGTCCCTTGTTCTCGGCCTTCGGGATGACGATCGCACCGACTTCGCCCGTGCCGCTGACGTGCGTTCCTCCGTCCGCCTGTCGATCGAGTCCGACAATGTCGATGACGCGGACCTCCTTGAGCGACTTGGGAAGCAGGTTCACCTTGGTGCGGATCAACGACGGATCATCGTCGGCAGCCCCACGGGGAAGGAAGGAGACCTCGACACTTCGCTGTTTCGCCAGTTCGGCGTTCAGGTCGGCTTGCACGAGCGGGAGGTCGTCGGCAGTCCAGTTGGGGATATCGAAGTCGAGTCGCCCCGCTCCCGGTTCCATGTTGCCCCCCGTGACCGGGCTCTCGAACCGCCGCCATACGACGCCGCACAGGGCGTGCAGCGCGGTGTGCGTCCTCATCAGCCGGTATCGCCGCTCCCAGTCAAGAGTTCCAGAGACACCGGTCCCCGCAGCAGGCAATCCACCTTCAAGCCAATGCCAAACGCCGTCTGCATCGCTGGTGACCCTCACCACCGACATTCGGTCGTCGCCGATCGACAACTCGCCGAGATCGTGGGGCTGCCCTCCTCCACCCGGGTAGAACACCGTCTGGTCGAGCAGCACACGGTTGTCGTCGACATCGGTTCTCACAACAGTGGCATCCATAGCTTTCGCATAGGAATCGGTCGAATAGATCTGTTCGGTCATGGGCACACCCTAGATGCGACGAAACGGCGAGACGAAGTGAAGAGGGCATGAGAGTTGACGTCGCGATCATCGGAGGGGGAATCGCTGGACTGTCGTGTGCTGCTGAGATGGGCCGTCACATATCGACGGTTGTCATCGAAGCAGAAGCAACACTCGGTTATCACGCAACCGGAAGATCCGCAGCCCTCTACACCGAGCACTACGGGGCCGGCGTGATTCGCAACCTTGCGAGAGCATCAAGGGCGTACTACACAGACAGAAATCCGGAGTTGAGCAGCCAGCTCGGACTCATATTCGTCGCGCCCGCCGGTGACGAAGCGGCACTTGCGACGATCGCAGACGGCTACGGCCCACTTGGGCCCTCCTTCTCACGCATCTCCGGCGAGGACGTCGAGAATGCTTGCCCTTTGCTGTCGGCAGACACCGTTGCCGGAGGCTTCTACGAACCGGGTGCCCTCAACCTTGACGTCGACGGTCTACAGACATCCTATGTGGGCACCGCTCGCCGCGATGGAGTTACGTTCCTCCAAGATGTCCGAATCACGTCGATCCAACACGACGGCGTGACATGGCTGCTTGAATCCGACACCGGTGCAACAGTGAGATGCGACACGATCGTCAACGCAGCGGGTGCGTGGGGCGACGTCATTGCCACCCTGGCCGGCGTCGAACCTCTTGGGCTGACAGCGCTAGCCAGATCCGTGTTCACGTTCGATCCGCAACGCGACAACTCCACGTGGCCCATGATCGTCGACGCTCGCGAACGTTGGTACATGAAGCCTGAGGGACCGCACATGCTCGCATCCGCGGCCAGCGAACTGGAGGGTGATCCACGAGATGCCAAAGCGGATGAGCTAGACATCGCGCTCGGCATCGAGCGACTCAACAGCGCAACAACACTTCAGGTCCGTTCCGTGAAGAATACGTGGGCAGGCCTACGGACATTCACGTCCGACCGCATCCCCGCTGTCGGCAGGGACCACGCTCAACCCGAGTTCTTCTGGCTCGTCGGTCAGGGGGGCTACGGGATAAAGACCAGTCCTGCTCTGGGAAGGATGGCCGCTGGCCTGCTGCTCAACGATCAGGTCCCCGACAGCGTTTCCGACTTCGGTGTCACGCGAGAGGACCTGGACCCTCAGAGACTTCGTTCGTAGCGTTGGTCCTCGCTGCCCTGCGGAGCAGCGCGGCAACACCGACGACAGCGATAACCGCAAAAGCGAACCACTGGATGGCGTAGCCGAGATGACTTCCATCGGAAAGCTCCTCGGGTGGGATACGAGTGGGCTCGGCTGCGCTGGGCGGAGACTGCGCATCGAGCAACAGGGTGAACTGCAGCACGTCTCCTTCAACCCATGCGTCGATGAAGGCGAGATCGATGCGACTGATCGACTCGATCGTCCCCGACGGTGGATCCGCCTCTCCGATACGCAGAGGCGCTTCGCCCTCGCCGATGATCCCCTCCAAGGCCACGGGTCCCCGCGGTACCTCGTACCCGACCGCCGGTGGTCCTGCGATGCCCGACGGCGCAACACCGCGGACGACCATCAGAACGCTTCCATCCTCGAGATCGAGCGGCGTAACCACCAACGTCCCGACGACGTCCCCGTAGACCCTCCCGACCGAGAGGAACTCCTCATCTGTGCGGTATGTGCCAACGACGGTCGTTCTGCGATGCGCAAGCCTGTCCTCGTTGCCCTCGTGGTCAGCGATGAGACCGGCGAGCGGGCGCACCGGTTCGTCGGATCTGGCGATGATCGCTGCGTTGCGGGTCTGGCGCTCGTCAAGCCTCTCGAGTTGCCACAGACCGAGGAACAGGAACAGGATGGCGAAACCGAGTCCGACAACGGTTGCGAGTACCCAGCGTGGTCGCTTCAGCGTCGAGAGGTCGTATCGGTCGGTCACACAGGTGAGCGTATGCGGGTGGGCGCTCTAGCGGGCAGCCTGCCAGTGTGACCTGATGAGCCCGTAGTTCATCTGGTCGTACCTGACGCCACCTTTGAGATATGCGTCAGGGGCAACGCCCTCAAGAGTAAGACCAGCCTTCTCAGCGACTCTGCATGAGGCGACATTCGGACGCATCACCGGTGCCCATACGCGCATGGCTCCGCGGTGGGCGAATAGTTCGTCCACCAGCGCAGTGGCTGCAGCGGACGTGATACCGCTCCCCCACATGTCTGACATGAGCCACCACCCAATCTCGTATGTACCGGTAGTCTCGCCTTTGGACGGAAATCCACCAAGGCCGCCGACCAATCGATCCCAGACGAACATCGCGTACTGAGTCGGTGGGCTAGCGGCACCGGCGATGGCGAGCCACTCATGCGCGGCCTCCAATGTGTAGGGGGACGCGAACAAATCGCCCATGTACGCGGCGATGCGGGGATCATCTGCCGCAGCGACGAGCGCATCTGCCATATCCCACGTGTAGGCCCGGAGTACGAGGCCATCCACCCCGGTCGGGAGCGTTTCGCGCAGATCGACATCAGTCGCGCTGTTCGACTCCGGGATCGCATACCGGCCTCCGGTGCGCCAATACGCACCATCGGCTCTGTCCATCAGGCCGCTGTCCACCATGTATCGGCGGATAGCGGCGTAGTCAGAGTGGATCAGTTGAATCTTGAAGTTGACATCCCGCTCTGAGTATCGCCTGCCAGGCTCGAACTCCTGGGCGATCTTTTCAAGCACCAAGAAGCGCTTCGAGCGCTGCGTCGGGATGCTCGCCAGGCGGCCATCCGCAAAGAATCGCCCGAGAACGTTTGCCTCCTCATCGGTCCAGGGGCCTTCCACACGGTCGCCACCAGAGTCGGTCGTGGGAATCGACTCGGCAACGGCTCTTAGCGCATCGGCGTCAGCCGTCGCTTCCTCATCCAGAAGGCCGTCGCTCCTCAGCGATCCGATCGCCTTGGCGATCGTCCGCCTCGGCACGCCCAGATCTGATGCAAGGTCGTCGATCGAAGCTGGGCCGCCGACAGACGCTCCAAGAACCGCCAACCTGACGGGGTCGACCACGGCCCTCAGCGTCGTCAAGGCATCGGGTGTGGGATCATCCGCCACCGATCATCACCGCCCCGGTTCGTCTGGGATCTGCTGCCCCCTCGAGCGTTCCGCCGCTTGCGAGGCTGGCAACTTGCACACCTCCGAAATACATCGAGTTCGCTGGCAGTGTTCGAATCGCAAGACCCTCCACCTGTGACACGTCAATGTCGGGCTCAACGGCCAGAGTCGGCGTCCCCTCGAATACCTCAGCGTGTAGCCGCGGCGCTGCGACCGCATCCTCGAGAGACATCCCGCAAACAACGTGATTGAGCAACACGGTCGCGATCGCAGATGTGATGCGGTCGGCTCCCGGCGACCCGATGGCAAGACACTCGCCTTCGGGGCTGCGTGCCACCGTCGGGGCCATGTTCGACAGCAGTCGTTGACCCGGCTGGAGTGCGTGTAGCCCTTCGGACGTCAACTCGATCTCTCCGAGCGAGTTGTTGAGCCCGAATCCGGTGCCAGGGATGACCGCTCCCGATCCGTAGCCAGCCGAGATCGTGATCGCACACGAGAGGCCTGTTGCATCGACCGCAGACACGTGGACTGTGGACGGCGATCGGTGCATGGCCGCAAGATCGGCCGAATCGGCGAGTGCGAGCAGTTCCTCAGCACCTGCATACCGATCGGTATCACCATCGAGATCAGATCGACGGAACGAGAACACCGCATGCTGGGCAGCCGCATACGCTGCAACGTCAGCGGCGGACCATCCCGAAATTCCAAGGCGTTCAAGCAGATTGAGCAGGGCGGCGACGGCGACTCCACCAACCGCAGGAGGGGCATTGGTCGCGATGTCCCATCCGTGAAGCGAGACCCTCGCCGCCTCGCGTACGATCGGAGCGTAGGCCTCGAGGTCGGCGTGTGTGATCAAGCCGCCGCGCTCACCGCACGCCCGAACCAGATCAGCTCCGAGCTCACCGCGGTACAAGAGGTCGGCACCGTGGGTCCCGAGAGCTTCGAGCGTGGAAGCGAGCGCCCCGTTCGTCACGGTGTCTCCGCCTGTAACGGGAGTGCCGTCGAGGCGGTGATACGTCTTGGATGCCTCGTCGTCCCACCCGTACACGGCATCGTGGGAGTATCCCAGGTAGTAACCAGAGGCCGACGAGACCTTGAAGCCGCGCTTCGCCAGATCAACCGAGGGCGCAAGCAGTTCCGACCACGGTGCTACGCCAGCCATCTCAGAGGCGAGCTGAAAACCGGCGAACGCACCGGGTACCGCAATACTCCCCCATCCAACGACGGTTTCGATACCTCCGCCGTACTCCATGAACACTTTGTCTGAGACGGTCTCGTGGTCAGCGGGAAGCCCTCTGCCTGGCATTTCGGCATACGCATCGATCACTATCGGGTCGCCTTGCGGGCCCCAGATCGAAACGAACCCACCAGCACCCGGCGAGACGATGCCGAGCTCGGTCGTCATCGACACCAACGCTGATGCGATCGCCGCATCCACGGCGTTCCCACCGGACTCCGCAACGGAACGGCCGGCCATCGCTGCGTCTTCCGACGCCGCTGCTATGAGGGTCCGTGGCATCGACGAACCTTAGGCTCACGCAGCACCCTGCTCCCCCTCCGATGCATCATCGTGGCGAAGCGTCACCTCGTGAGCGACGATCTCGAGCCTGCTCCGTCGACCTTGATCAGCCGACCAGAATCGCCGCTGAACCGACCCGGCAACCCACACACCCCGACCGAGCGCGACTCCGTCCAGTATCTCGTCATCAGGGCTCCACAGAACGACCGGCACGACGTCTATGCGTCTCCGCGGCTCCTTTGATCGGACAGTGACGAGCAGTCGCAGGAGCCTACTCCCCGACTCGAAGGTGCGGATCTCAGGATCAGCGGCGACCCTTCCAGCGAGTACGACGACGTTGAGGTCCATGACAACTCCCTTCAAGGAAGTGCGGGACATCTTCGACAGTATTGGTCGTGTACGACAGAATCGCTACCGATGACGGATCGGTGCGATGTGACCGTCCATGCCTAGCGGCGTTGGGCCCCGAGAGACCTGGCTACGAGTTACCACCGATGTCGGCGATCTCAGACTCGAGTTGCTCCCATCCAGGGAACCCTGGGTCAGCAAGCACGATGGTATCCGAGAACCGTTTGGCAGTGTCCCGATCACCGAGCGCTGCCGCAACCCTGCCCGCGACGAAGTACAGCCTGAGGTGCGCCTCGTTCGGATTGGCCTCGATCCGGCCGGGATTGACGACCTTCCATGCTTCTTCGGCTCTGCCCTTGTCGAGGAGATACGATCCGTACACGACGATCCCCTCGTTCATCACGAGTCCGTGTCCTCCGCGTTTCTTGAGTTCAACCCACGCCTTCTCGACATCCGCGTCTCGGCCCTGAGCACGCAAGATGTCCATCTCGATTGGGAGATGTGTGGTCTCGCCGGCCATCCGACGATACGCCCGAAGTTCTGTCAAGGCTGTCGACCAGTCTCCGAGCCGGTACGCCGCGATCCCGATCGTCTCACGGACGGTGGAATCGTTCGGTGAAAGCGCCTTCGCTCTCTGGCCATGCTTGACGGCGCTCTGATAGTGGCCTTCGCCAAGCGCTTCCGATGCCGCACCGAGCGCCTCCAGAGCGGGAGCAACCCTGTCGGGCTTCGTGACCCTTGCAAGGTTCTCGATCACCCAGTTTGGCAAGTTGACAGCTGCACCCTGGAGGTCTCGTCGCCTGTCGGCCTTCTCCTGACGCTGCGTGTCCGCGACACTCCTGGTCGTAGCCGTGTAATGCGTCTTCTTCCCTGAGGGCTTTCCAGATGAGCTCGACGGGCCGCCGCCTGAACTCTTGCCCGAGCCATACGACTTCGAACCACCCCTCGACCCTCCGGAGGACTTTCCATACGGCTTCGCACTGCCAGAGGATCGTTTGCCCGAAGAATCGCCGTAAGACTCCGACCCCCCGCGGGAGCCCCCGGAGGATTTCCCCGTCGACGACTTCCCATAGGAACCACTGCTCTTCCCGGAACTACTCTTCCCGGAACTGCTCTTCCCATAGGAACCACTGCTCTTCCCGGAACTACTCT
>CAXMSN010000015.1:0-29253 GCA_964196275.1 uncultured Kiloniellales bacterium
CCCACGACCACCGTGCCCTCAACCACCGTGCCTCCAACCACGGTGCCACCGGACATCACGACTACCACAGCAGCGCCGTAGACACGGGGTTCCGCACCATCGGTATCGTCAGGGGACACCACCGAGGAGTGACATGGAGTCCAACACGATCATCGAGCCGTTTCGGATTCACACCGTCCAGGCGATCGATCTCCCTGACGAGGCAGAGCGCGAAGCCGCTCTGGAGCGTGCCGGATACAACCTGTTCGGACTCCACGCCACCGAAGTGATCATCGACCTCCTCACGGACTCAGGCACCGGTGCGATGTCCGCTGAGCAGTGGGCGGGAATGATGCGCGGTGACGAGTCGTACGCAGGAAGCAGGTCGTTCTTCCGTTTCGAGGCTGCGGTCAAGGGCATCACTGGCTTCGACCAGGTCATACCCACGCATCAAGGCAGGGCGGCAGAGAAGATCCTGTTCTCGGTGGCCGTCAAGGATGGCGACGTCGTCCCGAACAACACCCACTTCGACACGACGCGAGCAAACGTCGAGTATCAGGGAGCCGAAGCCCGCGACCTCGTCATCGCCGAGGGGCGAGACCCGTCGGTGATCCTCCCGTTCAAGGGCAACATGGACACAGAGGCGCTCAGAGCCACGATCGAAGAGGTCGGTGCCGACCGCATCCCGATGGTCATGATCACAGTGACCAACAACTCTGGCGGAGGCCAGCCGGTGTCCATGGAGAACGTGCGCGCTGTGCGGGCTGTGTGCGACGAGTACGGCCTGCCACTCATCTTCGATGCGTGCCGGTTCGCCGAGAACGCCTGGTTCATCAAGATCCGGGAAGAGGGCTACAAAGACAAGACGCCCAAGGAGATCGCACAAGAGATGTTCTCCTACGGGGACGGCGCAACCATGTCCGCCAAGAAGGACGGACTCGCCAATATCGGCGGCTTCCTCGCACTCAACGACACCGAATGGGCCCTCGAAGCACGCAACATCCTGATCCTGACCGAGGGCTTCCCAACGTACGGCGGTCTGGCCGGGTACGACCTCGATGCGATCGCTGTCGGACTCGAGGAGGTGCTCGACGAGAACTACCTCCGCTACCGCATCCGATCCACCGAGTACCTCGCAGACAAGGTCCATGGTGCGGGCGTGCCGATCGTGCTACCAGCCGGCGGTCACGCGGTGTACATCGATGCAGCAGCGATGCTCCCGCACATACCTCCGCACGAGTATCCGGCACAGTCTTTGGCGATCGAGCTCTACCGCACCGGGGGTGTCCGGGGTGTCGAGATCGGGACAGTGATGTTCGGAACACTTGATCCCGAAGGCGGGCCGGACAATCCGGCAGCGATGGAACTCGTTCGCCTTGCGATCCCGAGGCGGATGTACACCCAGAGCCACATCGATTACACCGCCGAGGTCGTCATCGACGTCGCGGGCCGCTCGGACGCGTTGACTGGCTACCGGATCACCGAGCAAGCTCCCTGGCTTCGCCACTTCACATGCAGGTTCGAGCCGATCACGTGAGCGACAGCGACGAGTGGTCATCGGGGAGGGCGCTGTACGAACGCATCGCCTCTATCGGATCGAAGCCGGAGGACTCAACCGGGACCCGGGCGAGGAACCGTGCGCTCACGCTCTCAGCAGCCGTCGGGGTCATAGTTATCGCACCGTGGCCTGTCTTTTATTTCGCAATCGACATTCCGCAGGCAGCTGTCATCCCACTCTTCTACGGGGTGATGACGGTGATCGGCGCGGTCCACTTCTCCCGCACGCACACCGCCGCCTTCTTTCGAAACAGCCAGATCGTGATGTTCACCCTTCTTCCGCTGCTCGTACATATCGTCCTTGGAGGCTTCGTCAACTCGAGCGCAGTCGTCATATATGCGATGGGAGGTTCAGTGCAGGCCCTGTCGTACGTGGGGGCTCGGAAGGGCAAGTGGTGGTTCACGCTCTTCATGGGGGTCGTCGTGTTCGCGGCGCTCATCGATGGCAGGATTTCGGAGAACCCGCCGTTCGTGCCCGAGTGGGCGATCACGACGTTCTTCGCCGTGAACCTGATCGCCGCAGGCGCGATCGCTGTCATCACGCTAAGCATCTACGTCCGCTCACGTGACGTGCTCGCAACCGAACTTCAGCTCGAGCGTGATCGGTCCGACGAACTCCTGCTCAACGTGCTCCCCGAGTCGATCGCAGACCGGTTGAAAGAAGGAGAGGCCCCGATCGCCGATCACCACGATGGTGTCGCTGTGCTCTTCGCTGACATCGTTGGCTTCACGTCGACGTCGTCAACGCTTGAACCGGAGGCTCTGGTGACAACACTCAATGGCGTGTTCGGTGCGTTCGATGCGGTGTCGGCAGAGTTCGGCCTAGAGAAGATAAAGACGATCGGAGACGCCTACATGGTGGTCGCGGGAGCTCCCCTTTCCGTGGCCGACGGGCCAGAGCGCATCGCGGACGCTGCACTCGCCATGCGCGACGCCGCAGGAACCTTCTCGATCGACGGAGACAATCCTGTGCAGATGCGGTTCGGCATGGATGTGGGACCAGCGGTCGCAGGGGTCATCGGAACGTCGAAATTCACGTACGACCTCTATGGCGACACAGTGAACACGGCGAGTCGTATGGAGAGCACGGGCCGCCCAGACGAGATACAGGTCACCAAGCGAGCAAGGGATCAGCTGGCGGCCACGCACACGTTCGGACGGACACTCACCATCGACATCAAGGGTCTCGGGCTCACGGACACGTTCTTCCTCACCGGGCGGAAGTAGACGTTCGCGCTACTCGGTCGGAACGTCGGCGAGTTTCGTGTTCGTGGCGAGAAGATCTGCTACCACCTGCGCCACGCAGACCGCCGTCAACAGCCCGACCACCTCGGCAGGGCCCAGCGACGAGAACAACCCGAGCACCACGACAGCACCTGTTCCGACGAGACGCGCCTTGACGATCCGGCCACGTACGAGCTCGCCTTCAGCCTTCATCGATGCCTCAAGGATGATCGCCATGGCAAGGAAGGCCGCGGCGATGGACCCGATCAGAAGCCAGCGCTCCGCATTTGTCCATTCCTCTGGATGAACAGCGGCGACGATGGCATGCTCCACACCAACACCAGCGATCGCAAGCGACGCGGCGAGCGGAAGGTGCGTATAGATCCATACGGTCGGTCGCCAATTCTTCTGGGTTCCTCGGCGCCGGATGTTGAATCCATCAAGGTTGTCGAAGTAGACCCACCACAGGCTGGTGGCCATCACGACACCGACTATCGCGGTGATGGTTGCCGGAGCATCCCAGTGGACGTGGCCGAGTCCCAAGATGGCGGCAGCGATCGATTCGCCGAGGACGAGGATCGTGAACAGCCCGAAACGCTCCGGGAGGTGGGAAACATCAAGCGGGACCTTCGCTTGCTCTTTCCGGACGACGAACGGTGTCGCAACGTCAACGGCGAGCGCCAGGCCCCAGACCCAGAACCGCCCTGGTTCCGGCACGAAGATCGCGAGTACCCAAAGAGCCGCGGCGATCCCCTGCCCCCTCAAGTAGCCAGCGATCAGAGGCCGCGCCACTTCCACGTGCTTGTAGGCACGGGCGTACAGCGCAAGCAGAATGAGTCTCGCTGTCGCATATCCGATCGCAAAGGCAAGCGTCGACGCTGAGTCGGCGGTCAGTGACGCTGCCATCACGACGATCGCGATGATCTGTGCCGTAGCGAGAAGTCGATACGCAAGATCGTCGGTGTCGAACCGGTCGGCATAGAACGTGTGGCTTGACCACAGCCACCAGAGAAGAGCGAAGTAGGCGAGGTACGAAACGAGCCCGCTCCACGAAGGGTCGGTGAGGATCCTCCCACCGAGTACGGCAACCGCAGCAACGAACACCAGGTCGTAGAACAGTTCGAGCCAGGTTGCGGCCCGCTCCTCCTCGTCGAGGGTTCTAAGTCGAGGCGGCCTCAGCGAAGCGAACCTCACAGTGACACCACCATTCCGGGACCGGCGGCAACCGTGTTCGGGAACTCGGCAACCACATCCGAAACCATCGCGTCGATGTCGCTGTCCGATCTCGAAGGCGCGTGGCTGGTGAGTACCAGTTCAGTGGCGCCCACCCGCTTGGCCATCGCCACGGCGTTGACCCACGTCGAGTGGCCCCATCCGATATGTGAGTCGACCTCGGACGGGAGATACTGGGCGTCATGGATAAGCACGTCGACGCCATCGATCGCTTTTGCGATCACGTCGTCGCTGTCAGGCGACGACTCGTGATCCGTCACGATGGCGACGCTCCGGTTTGGCCCATCTACTTTGTAGCCAACCGCCCCTTGGGGATGCTGGATGGGGAACGAGGTAACGGTCATTCCTGGGGCCACGACGGGGCCGTCCAACGAACGGAACGCGACAGGCTCCGGAGCTTCGCCGAGGGCGACGGGGAACCAAGGGGGCGTGATCGATCTTGTGAGCATCGGCTCCGGATCTTCGGGCCCGTAGAAAGTGAACAGACATGCCCCGGCCCACACCTCGCTGAGCATCGACACACCCTGGATGTGGTCCCAGTGATAGTGGGTGAGAAAGACGGGCACGGAGCCCGACAGCTCAAGCTTGTGCGAATTGAACGAGATCAGGCCGGTACCCGCATCGATGAACGCCCTGACGATCGAGCCGTCGGCGACGGCAAAGCTGGTGGTTGATCCGCCATACGCTAGGAATTCTGCGCCGGACACAGGGATAGAGCCTCTTGCTCCCAATACGACGAGCCGAAGATCATCGGCGGATTTCTCGGTTGTCACGGGTGACAACCTAGCGGCACTTGGCGCTGCGAACCACCACAGGCGGAAGTAGGCTCGGCTGACGAACATGACGTTGGGCCAGGTAGGAGACGTAGATGAGCAAACCGGTGATTCTGACGGTGGACGACGACCCACAGGTCCTCGCCGCTGTCCGGCGGGACCTTCGGACGAACTATGCCCAGGATTACCGCATCGTGTCCGCGAAATCAGGTGCCGAGGGTCTCGAAACCGTTGGTGAACTAAAGGCGCGCGGCCAGACCGTCGCTCTCTTCCTATGTGACCAGCGGATGCCGGAGATGACGGGAACCGAGTTCCTGGTCGAGGCGATTCAGATCTACCCCGAGGCCAAACGGCTCCTTCTGACCGCTTATGCCGACACCGATGCCGCCATCCAGGCCATCAACGACGTGGGAGTCGACCACTACCTCCTCAAGCCGTGGGACCCGCCAGAAGAAAAGCTGTACCCCATCCTCGACGACGTGCTCTCTGACTGGCAAGCACGCGTCGGAACACCGTTCGACGGCATCCGGGTACTCGGCGCCACATGGTCACCGCCCACATATGAGGTCAAGAAATTCCTTACCCGCAACGAGATCCCCTATCGATACCTCAACATCGAGCGTGACGAGGACGCCGCCGCGATCGTGGAATCTGCTTCCGATGGTTCGCCAGAACTCCCGCTCGTTCTTCTCGCTGACGACACGCAGATGTGGAATCCGACCAAGGCCGAACTTGCAGCAGCGATCGGGATCCACAGTGCGGCGGAAGCCCCATTCTACGATCTCGTCATCGTCGGAGGTGGACCGGCAGGGCTGGCAGCGGCCGTGTACGGCGCATCTGAAGGCCTGACGACCGCGATGATCGAACGCGAAGCGCCGGGGGGCCAGGCAGGAACGAGTTCCCGGATCGAGAACTATCTGGGATTCCCGAAGGGCCTGAGCGGCGCAGATCTCGCCCGAAGGGCGATTGCACAGGCCACCAGACTCGGCGCGGAACTGGTCACTGCGGTCGAGGTCACGGGAATCACCGTCGAAGACCGGACGAAGACGGTTCACCTCTCAGATGGGGCCCAGCTCAAATGCAGCGCCGTGATCGTCGCGACTGGCATGACCGTGCGAAGGCTCGGAGTTCCCGGCTACGAGAAGTACGAGGGGGCTGGCGTCTACTACGGCGCCGCAGTGACGGAGGCTGCCACCTACAAGGACAAGCCGGTCTACGTGATCGGCGGGGCGAACAGTGCAGGCCAGGCTGCGGTGATGTTCTCGAAGACATCAAGCAAGGTCACGATGATCGTCCGGTCTGACTCCCTCGGAAACAAGATGTCTGCGTATCTCGTCGACCAGATCGGTGCGATTGACAACATCGAGGTTCTCACGTCCACACAGGTCCTTGAAGTTCTGGGTGAGGAGGGGGTCGAGCAGATCCGTATCAAGAACACGGAGACCGACGTCGAAGAGACCTTGGATGCTTCGGCCCTGTTCATCTTCGTGGGTGCGATCCCGCACAGCACGTTCGTCAAGGACCTCGTCGCCATGAACGACAAGGGCTTCATCTATACCGGTGCCGACGTGCTCGTATCGACGGACGCGTGGCATGAGGACAGGGATCCATACCACCTCGAAACCTCCGTACCAGGGGTGTTCGCTGCGGGAGACGTCAGGGAAGGCGCTGTCCGAAGGGTCGCGAGCGCCGTCGGCGAAGGATCCGTCTCGGTGTCGTTCGTGCACGGCTACCTGTCGACGGTATGAGCGACTTCGATCTGCGTACCGTTTCTCTGTTCGAGAAACTTCCCGACGCTGATCTCGAGCGCCTGTCGGCAAGCCTGACGGAGTGTGTACTTGAGCGTGGCGACACGCTGTTCGACGAAGGCGACGTCGGCGACAAGGCCTACATCATCACCTCGGGTGAGATCGAGATTCTCAAGGCTGCAGCAGATCGTCAAGTACGAATCGCTGTGTTGGGTGAGGGCATCATCATCGGCGAGATGGCTCTCCTTACAGCCGAACTCAGGAATGCCACCGCCAGGGCAGCGTCGGACGTCAAGCTCGTCTCGATCCCCAAAGAGAACTTCGACGAGGTGCTTGAGACGAGCGCTCAGGCATCACGGGCGCTTTTCGACGTCTTCCTCCAGCGATGGAGGGAGCAGGAGGACAGGCTCAGGCAGTCGGAACGCATGGCGCAGATCGGTGTGCTTACCGCTGGTCTCGCGCATGAGATGAACAACCCAGCTGCTGCCGTAACCCGCGGTGCCGAGCAGCTCGGACCCGCGATCGAGCGCTACGTGGCGGCAGCTCGTGAGCTTCCTCCGGGTGCCGAGGCGCCGTTCAGCCTCTCAGACCGCGAGCGGCCGACGCTGTCAGGTATGGACCGTTCCGACAGAGAGGCGGACCTCGAAGACGCTCTTGAGGACGCCGGGGTCCCGAACTCATGGGAGTACACGTCATCACTCGTTGAAGCCGGTTTCACCGCCGACGACGTGGCCGACATTCCTGCCGAGCACGCCGAGGCGATCATCCGGCTCATGGCAGCCGAGGCCGATGCCGTTTCACTCCGGGCAGAAGTCGACGAGGGGTCGAAGAGACTGTCGGAACTCGTCGGGGCGCTCAAGTCATACTCGTTCCTCGACCAGGCTCCGGTGCAGGAGGTCGACGTTCCAAAGGGCATCGAAGACACCCTGCTCATCCTCAAGTCGAAGACGCGCGACATCGCGATCGACCGCGAATATGCGCAGGACCTTCCGAGGATCACCGCGTATGGAAGCCAGCTCCATCAGGTGTGGACCAACCTCATCGACAACGCTTCGGACTCACTCCGCGACGCCGAAACCGAAGATCCGGTCATCACGATCAGAGCCGTTACGCGAGCAGACTGCATCATCGTCACCATCGAAGACAACGGCCCGGGAATGCCACCCAAGGTCAGAGACCGCATCTTCGAGAAGTTCTATACGACGAAAGAACCAGGCAAGGGAACCGGCCTCGGCCTCGACACCGTCTACAGCATCGTCGTCAACCAGCACCGAGGGTCCGTCGACGTGGATTCAGAACCCGGCTCCACCCGCTTCACCGTAAAGATCCCCGTCGACCTGGATACAGCGGTGGTCTAAGGCAGACCACGTAATACGTACCAGCGAAGGCCCGTCTCTACTTCTGTTCCCCTTTCAAGGGGAACGGGCGAGCGAAGCGAGCCAAGGGGATGTTGCAGATTCCGTCTTCCGTCGTCCGTCTTCCGTAGTCGCCTGGATCTGACTTCTGACTTCTGGTCGGACTTCGGATCTCGGGTTTCGGAAAGGGAACGTCAGCGAGCAGGTCTCCGCTGCGTTATCGTCTCCTCCATGTCATCCCCATGCACACACCTTGAGAACGTACCGCTCGAAGCAATGCCTGAAGGTGGGTGTGAAGAGTGTCTGAAGATCGGGGACACATGGGTACATCTCCGGTACTGCGTCACCTGTAAGAAGACACTGTGCTGCAACGACTCGAAGAACCAGCACGCCAGCAAGCACTGGGAAGCCACGGGTCATGGGGTCATCCGCTCGAAGGAACCCGGCGAGAGTTGGGCCTACTGCTACGAGGACGACCAGATGATCTTCACCAGCCGGCCGTAGACGATGCAGCCGGAGACGAAGTACGCCAAGTCGCCGAACGGTGCGATCGGCT
This sequence comes from uncultured Kiloniellales bacterium, assembly GCA_964196275.1. Classification (GTDB taxonomy): domain Bacteria; phylum Actinomycetota; class Acidimicrobiia; order Spongiisociales; family UBA5794; genus UBA5794. The sequence continues at coordinate 8,426 of CAXMSN010000015.1, forward strand.
ATCAGGTCTTCGGTGAGGGGCCGCTGGATCTCATGTTCATCACCCAGTGGGGCACGAACGTCGACAACTACTGGGATGAGCCCTCAGCGGCGAGGTACCTCGACCGCCTCGCGTCGTTCTCCCGTGTCATCATTTTCGACAAACTCGGGACAGGAGTATCAGACCCCATCCCGCCACACCTATCTCCGAGCGTCGACCTATGGATGCAGGACATCGACGCTGTGATGGAAGCTGCTGATTCCGATCGCGCAGTGATGGTCGGAGATACCGAGGGCGGGACCATGGCGATCCAATTCGCCGCGCTTCACCCGAAAAGAACGCACTCGCTCGTGCTCATCAACGCAATAGCCAGACTCTTGCGTGGACCAGATTATCCGATCGGCGTTCCCCCAGATATCGCAGGGCGCAATGCGGAACTGTTCTTCGAACAGCACGGCACGACGGGCGACGTGATCAATTTCACCGCTCCGTCAGTTGCCGATGACGCCCGATTTCGTCGGTGGTGGGTCAAGTTCCAAAGGTCCACCATGTCACCGGCGATGCTCGCAACGGGCTATCGGTGGCAGACCGAGGTTGATGTGACTGCCGTGCTGCCAACAATCTCCGTGCCGACGATCGTGATCCACCGGAAGGACAACTGGTACCACCGTGTCGCGTTCGGAAAGTACATCGCAGACAACATCCCCAACGCCGAGTGGATAGAGCTTGAAGGCGCAGACTCGCTTCCGTTCCACACCGGAAATTATCAACAGATCCTGGACCATGTCGAGCGGTTCGTGACGGGCAAAACCGGACATATGACCGAGGAACGCCGGCTGGCCACGGTGATGTTCACCGACATCGTCGGCTCCACCAAACGAGCCGCAGAGTTCGGGGATCAGAGATGGCTTGACGTGCTCGGTGATGCCAACCGGATATGTGCAAGCCAAGTGGACCGGTTCGCCGGAACCAGCATCCACACCACAGGTGACGGCTATCTGGCGATCTTCGCCAGTCCGGCATCGGCGGTCACGGCCGCGAGAGAGATCCTGGATCAGGTCGGGACACTCGGGATCAAGATGCGCGCCGGCCTCCACACGGGCGAGATCACGCTCAAGGGAGACGACATCGCAGGGATCGGGGTCCACATCGCTTCGCGTGTGATGGACCACGCGCACGACGGCGGGATAGCGGTGTCCAGCACGGTGAAGGACCTGACTGTCGGATCCTCGATCACCTACGAATCGCTGTGCACCACAAAGCTCAAGGGTGTGCCGGGCGAGTGGACCCTGTTCGAGGTTTCCTGACGAATCTTCAGGCGGGCCGAAGGAACCGCAGCGGCGAAGCGGTCAACTCGCTGAGCACGTAGCTGACGATCGGCTCAGCGAAATCCGTGTAGCCATCGATGTGCGACAGGAAGCCGCCTCGGCCGCACACGCCGTCGCCAACAGCACACACATCGATCGCGACCGTGCGGAGGTGGTCAGGGAACATGATCGACCCAAACGCTCCTGACCTGTCCCCCTCAGGGCCGAGGCGGACCACACCCGGCTGGGTGGTCTCGCGTGTCGGGTCGGCGAGCAACACGACGGAAGCGATGCGGTCGACGGGCGAACGGTGCTCCATCGCGGTCTTGATGACCTGCGACCCTTGCGAGTATCCGATGAGAACGATCTGTGTGAGCGGACACTCCTCACGGAGCACACCAAGGTCGGAGAGCAGCGAGTCGACGCCGGCCTTCACCGATCTGTCGTAGTCGCCGTTCAGCAGGACGAGCCCGAACGAGTCGCTGATCGAGATGGCCGGATAGTCAAGGGCGTGGGCGGCAACCGTGCGACCCGTCTGGCTGATGCTCCTAGCGGTGTCCGTAACGACGGTTCCGACCTGTTCTCCATAGTTGGTCTGGCCAGAACCGCGCACGCCGATGATGTGCGCATCTTCACACCCGCTGACGCCAGCGATCTGGGCGGGTATCAGCAGCGAGATGACGAGGGCGATGACAGGAACGAACACCCATTGAGCGTACGAGCCGATCCTCGATACCGAAGCGGTAGGTAGTTGGCTTCAGTGCTCGTTCAACACCGCGACGGGTCAGTGTGGAAGCGGAACACCCTGGATCGTGCGGCCCGTGTCACTGGCTGTGGTGTCCGGCGCTGACTCTTCTTTCGTCGCAAACCACTCACAGGCGACTGCGAAGACAACGACTGCGGCCATGTACGCCATCATCAAGGGAGCGAAGAACGTCTCATCTTGAAAGAAACCGACAATCGCGACAAAGCCGACGATCGCCAACCCCATTCCGATATCGGCCCACAGCATCGTTCTTCGCATGTGCTCGCTCCTTTCGGCGGCGTACCAATCGATCCGGACGTTCAAACAAGTCCTTCTGTGCGACGATCAGGCGACACTGCCATGAATCGCTCTCCTACATTGATGAGGTGTCCACTGATCAAATTGTGTCACAGATGGACCGAAACATCTAGGTCCAAGCCATCCATGTGACAACCGATCGGCTGCTTTGCCAAGACGAGACAAAGCGTCACACCACGGATGTATGTTGGAGTCACGAACGGTGGGGGCACATCGGCGATGGCAGCGGGGCGGACTGAGTGACACAGCGAAGATTCCGAAGGTCGAAGGCGATCGGTGGTGGCGATATCGGTGTGTGCCTGACCCGGATACACCATGACCGGTATACCGAGGCCGTCCCGATCGAGGATGCAGTCAGGGAGCGCCTCGCCCAGCGAGGATTCGATCACGAGGACGCCGTCATGGCTGCCCTCATCGAAGCACACGGATCTGATGTCGTCGCTATCGATCGTTCATCGCCCGATCCGTACCTCGCAACCATCGCCGCCATGGATGCACATGCACCGATCATCATCGGGGCGAGGATCTCGTCTGCATCGCGCGATCTCGTCGGTGCGCCGGACATCCTCGTGCGCATCGGGTCCGGTTACGCCCCGGTCGAAGTGAAGGGACACAAGACCAAGAACGAGACGGGCATACCGGCACAGGCAGTCGACCTTGCCTCGATCGCGAGCCAGAAAGGAACGGAGGCCTGGTTCCGCAGTGGGCGCAAGCGCGACCTCTTCCAGGTCGCCCACTACCGGCACATCTTGAACATGACCGGCCACGCAACGTCCACACCCATCGGCGGGGTCATTGGTTCTGAAGAGCCATACCAGTGCATGTGGGTCAACCTCGGTACAGGCGAGGAGCCACTGTTCGATGCCGCGATCGCTGCGGCAGACAACGCTGTAGAGGCAGTAAGGACTGGGGGGCTCCACCCGGAGCGGCCAACCGAGCCGGCGTGCTGGCGCGGCGAATGCGATAGATGCGACTGGCGGACGCTGTGCAAGACAGAGCTCTCCGCCGTCAACGACCCGACACTGCTGCGCGGCGTCCGCAGCGAGCTTCGGAGCGATCTCGCCGCCGCGGGCATCACCACGATCGCGGACATCGCAGAACTTGCGATCGACGATGAGCGCGTCGACGACGGATCCATCGTCTTGCAGGCTCGTGCACTCACGGCGGGCCGCCTGCTCCGCTTGGACGCGGGAACCGGGCCGATCGACGTTCCAACGTCAACCGTTGAAGTTGACTTCGATATCGAGACGTACGGCGGACGGATCTACCTCGCAGGCTTCCTCATTACGAGAGACGGCGTCTCGACGTTCGACCCGGTCTGTGACTGGGTCGGCACGGATGATTCCGAACGTGTCCTGGTCGAGGCGATGTTCGCCAGACTTGCGACATACGGGGATGAGGGCGCGATCGTGTTCCACTGGCACAGCTACGAGAGGACGCAACTCATCGCCGCTGGGGAGCGGCACGGTCTCACGATCCCCGGTGCACCGTCTGTGAATGACTGGTTCGACAGCCATGCGATCGACCTGCTGGCGTGGACGAAGACGCGGTTCGAATCTCCGAACGGATACAGCTTGAAGACCATCGCACCGCTGTGCGGCTTCAACTGGCGTGACGATGACCCGGGAGGTCTCCAGTCCGAGATCTGGTACGAGGAGATGCTCAACGGAGCCGAAGAGATGATGCAACGCCTGCTCGAATACAACGAAGATGATGTGGCCGCCCAGAAGGCCATCCGCGGCTGGATCGTGGCCAACGACAGCGGGAGCGGGCCAGGGACGGCCATCCCATCGGTGCTCACATGGCCCGTCGTCTGACAGAGCCACTCACTGGCGAAAGCGCCGTGGGAGCTCGTCGCAACCCGATTCTGGTGGCGGATATCTCAGCGGTCGGTAGGCTCATTCATACGAGGCAACACGAAGACTGACGTCGACAACGAGGGGATATGAAGGGTCGACCGATTATCGCTGCGGTGCTCTCGGCGCTGGTACCTGGGCTTGGCCAGTTGTTCGCCCGCCGACCGCTTCGTGCCGCCGTCTTCTTCTTTCCGACCGTTGCACTCGGACTAGCCGTCATTCTCTTCTTCGACCGCGGAACACTTGGAATGGCAGACCTGCTGGTCCGGCCGTCGTTCCTGACCGGCCTTCTGATTCTCGATGTGCTGCTGCTGATATGGCGCGGCGCGAGCATCATCGATGCCTTCGTGATCTCAGCCCCCGTCGAGGACCGTGGCTGGCTGGCAGTCCCCCTTGCCTTTCTTCTGCTCCTCATAGCCGTACCGCACGCCGTGGCAGGCTCGTACGTGACAAGAACGATCGACACGCTCAACACGGTTTTCGTAGCCGCGCCCGCGGATCAGCAGATTGGCAACCTCACGCCGCTGGGTCCGACAACGACCACAACGACCCTCGCCCCACCGCCTCTCGAAGCCGATCTGGTGTTCGCCATCGAGTCGCGGTCAGACATACCGGCTGGGTACCGGCTCGGCATGGGAGATCCTCAAGCGGTCCTTGCGTGGTACAACATTCACTCAGCGCGAGTCGACCCCGCGCCGTACAGCCCTCCTGAGGATCCCCTCGACGCCGATCGTTTGACGATCCTGCTGGTCGGAGCGGACGCCGGCCCCGGGCGCGAGGGCCTCCGCACAGATTCCATGAACGTTGCGACGATCGACCTCACGACGGGCGAGGTCGCGATCTTCGGCCTGCCGCGTAACTTCAAGATGATCCCGCTGCCGGCGCGCTTCAGGAGGTCCTTCATCAACCTTGAGGAGCGCGTCAAGGAGAAGGACCTCACCGATGCTGACCTCGATGGCTTCCCTGACAGGTGGTACGACCAGGACGGCGACGGGATCCCTGACGAACCGCCATTCGAAACGTGCGTGTGTTTCCCGACGATGCTCAACAAGGTGCATCAGTACACGGAAGACTGGACATCGACGTATCCGTACTCTCCTGACCCAGGTCTGTCCGCGCTCAAGGACGTGACCTCACACCTGTTGGGCCTCCAGATCGACTACTTCTTGATGGTCGAGATGGCTGGGTTCGTCAGGACGATCGATGCGATCGGTGGCGTCGACGTTCTCGTGAAGGAGCCGTACCACGTCACCGTGTCATCCCCGGAGGAGGGCAAACCGAAGGCCTCCGTGCGCGTCGAACCGGGCATGAACCATCTCGATGGCCTCGAATCGCTCGCATACTCAAGGTGGCGCATCGGGACGTCCGATTACCATCGGATGCGCCGTCAACGGTGCCTCGTGCGCGCTGCAGCGACCAGAACGAACACAGTGACACTGATCAAGGCGTTCCCGAACCTGCTCGACATCATGAGGGACTATGTAACCACTGACATCCCGGTCGAAGCGTTGCCAGACCTCGTGTGGGCAGCCGGCCAGATCGACCTCGACAACGTTGCAACAGTGGGACTTGTAATCACCAGCGGGCGGACACCAGGGGGATATCCGATCCCGAGCATCTCGAGGATCCAGGCGAAGGTCCGTGACGTGGTCGAGAATGGTGTCGTCGCCCAGTCGAGTTCAGGCGAGAGCGAGTGCGCCTAGAGGTAGTTCCCCGGCAAGTCCTCTTGGGGTCCGTCCGGCGAATAACGCTGCATCACCCGCTCGGCGTCTGCGTCGTCCAGGTCGAGCCAGTTCTTGATCCAAGTGAGGCCGGCAGACTCTGCCTCGGAAATGTTCGAGCCGATCACGGGTCCGTCAGCGCTAGCCACTTCCATCCCCATGCTTACAAGGGAGGACTTGAACATCACGGCCTCTTCGTTCGACGCATGCTGATCGAGAATCTCGGCAACAGCAGGTAGCCCGTCCTGCACCTTTCGATCGTCATCCGAGAACGCCTTGAACACGCCTTCGAGATCCATGAACACGGACATCATCACCTCACGCACGAGTTTGCCCCGCAGTGCCGGTGAATGGCTCAGCAGCTTGAAGAAGCGCTTCCTCTCCTTCTTGGAGATCTTCCCATCGACTCCGGCAACGCCGACGAACACCCACACCGAAGAGAACTGCAGCGTTCGCCAGTCGTGATCTGCATAGGCCTCCTCGAACTTCGGTGCCATGGGTCGCATCTCCTTGTCGCTAGGTTGCGGCGCAAACGATAGTGGCGCGTACGACAAGCACATCGATGACAGACCGTGCGCAACCGAGGTACCCGGCTGCCGCATATCGCCGGCAGATCAGCCAACGTCGTCGTAGGTGAGGATCTCGAGAATGTTGCCGCTTGGGTCATGGAAGTCGACCGAATCGGTGGGGCCATGCACCCCGCTGGATCGGCCAAGGCCCTGCATGTTTCTCGACATGGAGGGGCCGTCGCCGAACGTTGCTCCGCTGGAACGAATTCGCTCGAACGCAGCCTCGAAGGTGACGCGGTCCATACGGAAAGCGAGGTGGCGCGATTCCGGATCGGGGCCGTGCATCAGGTCCAGAGCCAGATCGGGAGCGATGAGGATCACTTCGAACGGCCCGCTGCGCCCCCCCGGTGTTCCAAGCCGACCACGTCTCGATAGAAGGCAACGGATTCCGCAAGATCGGCTACCTCGAGGATCGTGTGGTCAAGGGCAACGGTCATTCGATGGGTCTCAGACTGGATCTGGCTGTCTCAACCATGCTGGCCAAGTGTACCGGTCGCGTCCCTCCGTCACGGGGAGGTGACCGTAATCGGAAAGGGCGATCGAACCTCGAGGTGAGGCCCGGTCGCCCTTCTCTCGGGTCGGTGCCGCGTCGCCCCGGCTTTCTGTCGGTTGGGTTGTCGGTTTGACTCGTCTCAGTTGAGCGACTGGATGTACGCCGCTACGTCGCGGAGATCCTGATCGTTGAGGGATGGGTTGCCGCCCTTTGGCGGCATGTCCACGCCCTGTGTGTTTTCAGGATCGCTCACAGGTCTTCCAACCTTGATGAACGCAGCCAGCTCGGCTTCGGTATTCGCAACGACGAATGCGCTCGGGGCGAGAGGCTTTCCGAGCCCGTCGATACCTTCGAGTTCTGGACCGTGGCACGTAGTGCAGGTACCGCTGTACACGGTCGCACCCTCCACTACACGACCGGACGCGGTTCCGCCGGTCGTCGTCGCTGGCGAGTCGTCTCCACTGTCGTCACCGCCACCACACGCCGTGAGGGCGAGGGCAAGCGCTGCGAACAGAATGAGCACCTTTCTCATTGTCATTTGGTTCTCCCTTTTCATGTTTGAAGTATCCACCGATTCCGGGCTACTCATCGCTGTCCTGGTGCATTTCGTCGTGATCCGTACTGTCATGATCCATCTCATCGGTCGGCATCTCGTCCGAGCTCATCTCGTCGTGATCCGCTTGATCGTGGCCCATATGATGATGCCCGATCAGACCGTCCATCGCTGGCAGCTTGACGACAACATCCCAGAGGATCACCTCGCCGTCAACGTCTCTCGCAAAGGCGGTCGCTCGGGACTCATCCGCGAACGAAATGATGCTGTGACCCATCGGGGTCGAGACCGACAGCGTCGGTACGTAGAACGCCTCGCCCACAGGAACCCAGGCCTCCGTCTCATAGTCGTGGACCCATGCCTCGTTCACGTCGATCGGGTGGTCGGTCGACCGCTGATAGAGCAGCAGGTCACCGACATCGTCGAACGACAGCTTCGTCCCGTCCGGGGTCGTGTAGGCAGCGGCGAACCGCGCCTCACTTACGATCATCCCGCACTGGACACAGATATCCCGTCCGTACTTGATGTCCGGCGGTCCAGCGGCCTCAGCGGTACCGCACGCGGCCGCTAGAACACCGAGGGCCAAGATCAAGAGCAGGAGAGAGGCACGTTCTCTCATACGTCACCTCCGTGACTGAAGCGCCACCAAGCGGCGGCCGCTGGCAAGGCCACCCAGGCGCTGACGACGACGAACAACATCCAATCAAGCGAATCTGCAAACGTGTCCACCGCGTACTGGCCTGCAGGGCCCAGTACATCGAGCGAACCGGAGAAGGCGGTGAGCGCCGCGAGCCTGAACGCCTCGACGGGGTTCAGGACCGCAGACAGGAACAGTGCCGATACCGGCATGTTCGTTGCCACGGCGGTGCCCATGACCCCGAGATCACCGAGGAACGCAAGGCCAAGCCAGGCGAACACGGCAACACCGATCGCCGCGGAACCGCTCTTCGTAAAGGTTGAGATCAGCATCCCGACACCCAACATGGATATCGCAAGAAGCCACGACAGTATGGCGATCCTCACGAAGCTCAATGCATCTGCACCGCCACCTTGGGACGCTGTGATGATCCCAGCGAGCCCGAACCCGCCGATGACCGTCGCAAAGAGAGCCGCAGCGAGGCCAAGGTACGTACCCCAGAACGCCTCGGTCCGTGAGATCGGGTGGCTCAGGAGGAACCGAAGCGCACCCGATTCTTTCTGCCCGGCGAGGCTGTACGCACCGAGCGTCAAGCCCATGAGCGGGATGATGATCTGCGCCAGAGCGACCAACGATGCTGCGGTGCGCCCGAAGCTCCCGAATCCCGCCACTTGCGAGCCTGGGAGCGCCGACGATGCAAGGATCGCCGCCAAGCCCGCAAAGGCGAGTGCCCACAGCCAGAACCATTTGCTCTTGACCGCTTCACTGATCTCTTTGCGCGCAACTGCTCGGATGAGCCGGAACTCCGGCCTCTCGGATACGACGGGTGGTGTGGGTGCCGTGGTCGTGGTCATCGCCAGACCTCCAGATCCTTGATGTCGACGCCTGCCTCATGCAGCGCACCGACCGCCTCGCCCTTGCCCTGGGCAGAGACCTCGACCAGAACACCACGTGAGTTCATCTTGGCCTCGAACCCTTTGCCCTGAAGTACCTGCAGCGCCTTTGCGGCAGAACCGTTCGAGAGGATCAGATGCATCCATGCTCGTAGGCCGAGTTCTTCGGCCAGATCAGATGGGCTGCATTCGACCGTGATCTTTCCCTCTTCCATCGCGACGACGCGGTCGACGAGCATGCCGACCTCCTCGATGTGGTGAGATGTCACGATCAGCGTGCGCCCTGCTGCGCGAAGGTCTTCGAGGATCCCGATCGCAGCGTCTCGAGCCTTGGCATCGAGGTTCGATGTCGGCTCGTCGAGAAGCAGAATCGGTGGATCCGGGAGAAGGGCTGAGGCGATCCCGAGACGCTGCTTGAGCCCACCGGACAATTCCCTGACCCTTTTCTCTACGTGTGGCTGCAGACCGACGGTCTCCGTCACCTCATCGACCCTCTCTTGGCCGATGCCACGCAGCGATGCCGAATAGTCGAGCAGATCGACGACACGCATGTCGTCGTAGAACGAGAGTTCCTGAGGTACGTACCCCATTCCCGCTCGCACTGCCTTGCCTCTGGACCTGGCATCAAGACCCTGCACGGTGATGGAACCCTCGTAGTTGACAAGCCCAAGGATGCAGCGCACGACGGTCGTCTTTCCTGCTCCGTTCGGACCCCAGAGTGCGACGGACTCGCCTTGCTCGATGTCAAGATCGAAGTCCCGCACGACTGCGGTCTTCCCGTACCGTTTTGTCAAACCTTCAATGGTGATCATGTTCTCGCCTCCCTAGCAAAAGTTGGGCGGCGCCGTCGCGATGGGAAGGCGACGACGGCGCCACCCGCCATCACCATCATCGCCGAAATCAGGGCGAGCGCCGGGGTCGATGACCCTTGCGCAGTGATGGTGAGGGGAATGAGGACCGGTCGGTCCACAAGTGGAAATTCGTCTTCGATGACAGGCTTTGGGCGGAGGATGGGGAACATCTGCGCAGCGAGGCTGATGGCCTTGGCTGCCGGTGTCTCCTGGAAGAAAGTGAGTTCGGGGTTGCCGTCGGTAATCGAGTTGTACAGGTCCTGCCCGCGGTAGGTGACGTCGCCGATGCCGTTGCCATCTGCGTCGTATCCGGCGAAGTCGCTCCAGTAGTTCCCGACGCCATCGACGGACCAGTCGTTCCCGCCGAAGTTGCCTGACCCCGTGATGCCGACCTGCTCCGTGTTGTCGATGAACGTGTTCGTAGATACGTGGTTCCGCTTTACCGACGGCTGGAGCAACATGCCGACCCGGTTGTAGGCGAACAGGTTGCCCTCGACCCAGCCTTCAGCGTCAACCGACCATGGGCTGTTGTCGATGTACACGCCGATCCTGTTTGAGATGAATCGGTTGTCCTCGATGCGAACGTCGTCCATGTCCTTGAGTCCGACGCCGTATCCGCTCGGACCGAAGTTGTTCGCCATCACGTTGCCGAGGATCTGGGTGCGCCGGGAGTACATGAGGAAGGCGCCGACAGAGTTGTCAGAGAGGTTGTTGCCCTGGATCAGCGCATCGTCTGAGTACATGAAGTGCAAGCCGTAGCGGCCGTGGGTCACCGTGTTGTTCGTAACGACGATGCCGTCAGTGAACCAGAAGACGAGATCTCGCCCCCCGGTGACGGTGTTCCCGTCAACGACAGTTCCCTCGCACTCCCACAGCCGGATCCCATCGCCTTTCCTGGCGACGTCAACATCCTTCGATCCGACCGTGTTGCCTACGACGAGCGAGTCAGGTGCGGTACGGAGGAAGACGCCGAAGAGCGTGTTCTCGAGGACGTTGTTGCGGATCGTGACTCGTGGAACACCGATCGATGTGATGCCCGAGTCCTCGCGGTCGAGCGAGTCGCCTGAATTGCGAATCACGAGGTTCTCGATGGTCACATCAGGAGCTTCGATGGTGAAGATCGAATCGACATTGTGCCCGTCGACGATGACGAGGTCTGTGGCGGTGATGGTGAGCGGCTTGTCGACGACGACACCGCCGCCGTATGTGCCGGCTTCGAGAAGGAGTACCGAGCCAGGCTCGGCAGCATCGATGAGCGGTTGGAGGGGGACTTCGGCTGCGGCTGATGGACTGCCGGCGAGCGCAAGCGAGCCTGCAATGACAGAGGCGACAGCGATCGCGGTCAGACGTCTCATCCGTCAGCCTCGTGGGCAGGCGCTTCGTGGGCAGCATCGATCAGTGGCTTGTAAGCCTTGCGGTGGAACCAGAGTCCGGCGGCGACCATGCCGCTTGCGATGAACGCAAGGACGAGCCCTGGCCCCGGGAGAGCCATGGTGTCGAACTGGGCGATCTCGGCAGGACCGAAAATGGGTGGGGTGAACTCTCCGACGGCTGCCGCAAGCGGGGCCCTCGGATCGAGATTGTGGCCGAAGCTCCACAGCCAGAACTGCAGATCGACGATGAAGATAACCGGGAACAGCAGGGCTGGCAGCACCAGCAGCAGCACCCATCGGGTGTGGATCAGGAGAGCCGCAACCAACAGGCCGACGAGCACGATCACAGCGATCACTGCGACGCTCTTCTCGAGGACGGCAGCGTCCTCGAATGACCTGAGCCCAACGTAGTGGTTGAGACCCTCCAGTTCACCGACGTCTCCTACGAGACGGTTGACATACGCACGAACCTGCAGTCCTTGAGGAAACTGGGGCGCCTTGAGGTTGAGGACCCAATACGGCAGGAAGAGAGACACCAGGAGCAGACCTGCTGCTCCGGCGAACAACCACGTCGGTAGCTGATACCGACGGGCTTCCTCCCCCCGACCGCCCTTCGGCGGTCGGGGCCCCAGAATCCGATCAAGGACTGACATTTCGTACGTTCCTATTCGCTATCCGGTTGGCTTGACGAGCATGTAGCCCGCCATCTCAAGGTGGAGTGCCGAGCAGAACTCGGTGCAGTAGAACGCAAACGTGCCGTCCTGGTCTGCCACGAACTCCATGGTTGCCGTCTCACCTGGCTCAAGGCTCAGGTTGATGTTGTAGGCAGGGATCGAGAAGCCGTGCGTTGCGTCGAATGACGTATCAATGTTGGTGATATGCCAAGTGACGTGGTCGCCTTGATTCAACTCGATCCGATCGGGCGTGTAGTGGCTGCGGACAGCCGTCATCCAGATCTCGACATCAGTGCCGTTGCGCTCGACGCGCTCGTTGCCTGTCACCGGAGCGTCAGGATCGATCGACATCGTGGCCGGGTCGAAACCGATTCCCGGATACACCTCGAACGGATTCAGTTTGTCTGCCTTGATGATCTGGGCATAGTGCGGTTCGCCCATTCCCAACGGCATGTCGTACATCACCGTCATGCCACCCGTTTCGGGTTTGTCTGACGGCTCAGGGACGATGTCGATGAGCTGGAGGTTCTGCGGGAGCAGAGGACCAGGTGGGAAGAACCGGTCGATGGACCACTTGTTGAGCGAGACCGCATATCGACCATCAGGGCTCACCGTGTCGCCCTCTGGCGTCACGAGGTGTCCGATGTTGTAATGCACGGGGACTGCGCCCTCGAGCTTCCATCCATCATCGCCGTGGTAGTTCTCGCCACCGAGACTCCACCTGGCAACCGTGCTGTCGAGGAACAGGCTCGTGTATGCGTAGCCCTTGTCGTCGAACTGCGTGTGTAGCGGTCCGAGACCAAGCTCAACCTGTGCCTCTACGACTGCGTCGAAGTCGAGAACCGGAACGCCGTACTGATCCGGCACCCAGTTCTTGTCCTCGATCGCCTTGATCATCTTCTCGAACGAGTAGACCGTCGTGTGAGGGTCGAGCTTGCCCGATACGACCATGTACTCGCCACCAGGTGTCATATCGACACCGTGTGGGCTCTTCGGCTCTGGGAGGAAGAACAATGCGCCTTCATCGATGAGCGTCTGGAGACCGATGACAGGGAAACCGTTCACATCGAACGTGTTACCCGCCGCTGCGAGTGCCGTGACCTTGTCAAGGTTGATGGCATGCATGTAGTCGTTGTCGCGTGCAGATGCCCCAGCTTCGAAGGGCTCGCCGCTTCCGTCGGTACCTGAGCCGGTTGCGAGCTCGGTGTTGAACGAGTTGCAGAAGATCCAGCCTGCGGATACAAGCTTTCCTGCATCGCAGAGGTCCTGCCAATACGGAGGCAATTCAAGAGCGAAGGACCGGGACTCGTCGATGCGGCCTGCCGCCCTGTCGAACTTCCACAGCGTGACCATGCCCTTGTACTCGGTCTCGTAGTCGGAGATCGGAGCGTACTCCCAGCCAAGTGGCGCGGCGTACTGTCCGCCCTCGATGATCCACTCGGTGTCAGGCGTCACCATCGTTCCACCGTGATCGTTGATCGCGATCGGGTTCTTGATGATCTGCTTGGTCTCGAAGTCGCGAAGGTCGATGACCGCAACGCGCGCATTCGCCTTGTCATTGATGAACACGAACTCTCCGTCGTAGTCACCAGCGGTCTCCGAAAGAGCAGGATGATGGGTATCGGCCCACGTGACCGGCTCTCCATTGATGTCTCCGCCGTCGAGAACCTCTTCGGTTCCACGGTTTCCGTAGCCCCATCCCTGCCATGGCTCTGGTGTGAAGACGCCGATGCTCTTCAACAGGCGCATGGATGGGACGCCGATGGCGTACATCTGGCCCGAATGACCGCCGGATGCGAACATGATGTATGGGTCGTGTTCGCCAGATGGCAGATACGTGAGACCAGCAGACAGCAACTGCTCGTCTGTCAGTGGGTTGAGTCCTGCGTCGGAGCGACGTTCGTTGATGTCGTCCATCCCGCCGGAACTGGCGCTGTCTCCTCCACTCGTGCACGCTTGGAGCACAAGTGCGAGAACAGCGATCAGACCGATGACCGCAAGAACTGATCGATTTCGCCAAAGAGGCGTGCCCGACCTTCCGTTCATTGTCTACTCTCCCTGTTTGTGAACCCGCTCGCCCCACATTGGTGGGTCAAGTTGGCTCGACGTGAAGAGCCCTTCACACCGGTCAGGGAGCTACATGTGGCTACATGTCCCTGGTTGGTCGTGAAGGGCTCTCGTGTTTGTGTTTGGCCTGGAACGATCCAGACCGACCGAGTACTCGGGATGTCATGACGCGAGCGGTGATGTCGAGAATCGAGCTGCCGAACGCCGGTATCACCGAGGTTCGTGAACTTGGAATCGGTCGTTTTCGCTCTAGCCATTTCGGGTCTTCCCATCTCCCATATCGGCGCTTCCCACTATTTATTAGTTGCCGACTCCACAACTATAGCGTACTTTGTGAAACTTGTCACTATCAAACCTCGGTCCCCCTTTCAAGGGGGACGGGCGAGCTTGCGAGCCAGGGGGATGAACGACGATCAGCGGGCGACGGAGATGGTGCGAGCTTGCGAGCCAGGGGGATGAACGACGATCAGCGGGCGACGGAGATGGTGCGAGCTTGCGAGCCAGGGGGATAAAGGATGCGAACCAAAGAGGCAGAGGCAGCTATTCGACCCAGCCGGTGTTGGCTTTGACGACCTTGTAGGCGACCTCAGCGATGGTCTCGGCCTCGGCGTCGGTGATGTACTGGCCCCAGTAGTTCTCGATCGCTTCGTCGACGATCGGCTGGACGGTCTCGAGCGCTTTGATGCCATCAGGGGTGATCTCGACCACCAGCGCACGCCGGTCTGTCGGGTCCTGGTTCCGGGCTACGAGGCCCTTCGCCTCGAGGCGGTCGATCACCTTCGTCGTTCCGCCCTTCGACAGGATGAGACGCTCGGCGATCGTTGACATGCGCAGCGGTTCATCTTCGTGGGCGAGGTTGAGCAGCGCTTCGTTGTCAGCGAGCAGCAATCCGGTCTCGGCCTGGATGCGGTCCTCGATGACGGACTTCATCTGGAAAGCGACGTGCAGCAGATGCGACGCTGCCTTGCGGGCGATCGGTTGTTCAGAACGTTCGCCCATGCGCCCTCCAAGCTCGTCTTCAATCAGTCTTGCACATTTCGTATCCTAGTGTATAGTATGCTGGAATACTAATCGAGGTTACCAATGACTACAGCCGACTACTTCCTGAGAACGCCAACCGGGCGTACATTCTCCCTGGTGTGGGTGGGACAACTCGTCTCGACCCTCGGCTCTTCCATGACCCGGTTCGGGCTCGCGATCTGGATCTTCACCGAGACCGGTTCAACTATGCAGTTGTCGCTGCTCATCCTTGCGGCCACGCTTCCCGGCGTGCTCATGTCGCCCTTCGCCGGTTCGCTCATCGATCGATGGGACCGCAGGATCGCGATGATCGTCTCCGATGCCGGAGCAGCGATGGGCACCCTCGCCATCGGGTTGCTTCTGATAGCGGGTGGCCTCGAGATGTGGCACCTCTATGCGGCGCTTGCGTTTTCGAGCGTGTTCGGGTCGTTCCAGTTCCCTGCCTACTCGGCTGCAACCACGATGCTCGTACCGAAGGACCAGTACGGGCGGGCCGCAGGGATGGTGCAGCTTGCGGGTTCGATCGGACGTGTCGCCTCCCCCGCTGTGGCAGGGATCATCGTGGTTACCTCAGGGCTCACGGCATTGTTCGTCATCGACTTCATCACGTTCGCTGTGGCGGTAGGCACCCTGGCGTTCGTGCGCTTCCCGAACCCGGAGAAGTCGAGTACGGAGCCTGTCACCGTTGCTGGGCTGCTCCGCGAGGCGAAGGAAGGCCTCGCATTCGTGACCCAGCGCCGTGCGCTCCTCATCCTCCTCCTGACATTCTCGGCAGTGAATTTCGCCTTCAGCTTCCAGAGCGTCCTGCTGGTACCTCTTTTGCTGTCCCTGACGTCGGAGGCCACAGCTGGATTCGTCGTCTCCATCAGCATGGTGGGACTCGTCGCCGGCAGCCTCCTCATGAGCACGTGGGGTGGCACGTCGAGACGTATCAGAGATCTGTACGTGGCGATCGGCATCACGGGCGCCGGATTGATACTGACCGGCCTCCGACCCTCGGTTCTGCTCGTACTCGTCGCCATCACCGTGACCCACGTGGCACTCCCGGTTGCGGGCGGATCAAGTCAAGCGCTGTGGCAGGCCAAGGTTCCTCCCTCTCTGCAGGGCCGGGTCTTCGCCGTCAGACAGATGTTCGCCTTCGCTGCGATACCTGCATCGCTGCTGATCGCGGGCTTTCTTGCGGGATCGGTTCTCGAACCGCTGTTCGCTGACGATGGATCTCTTTCGGGTTCGCTCGGCCAGGTGTTCGGAACCGGCGAAGGACGCGGCATCGCGTTCCTGTTATCCACGATGGGTCTGGCCGTGGTCGCTATCACCTTCGTGTCGTGGAGAAGTCCCGCCATCACCCACTTCGACCGGGACGTGCCGGACATCGACACGCCTGAGGCCGAGGTTGCTGCAGATGATGCGGTGCCAGCGCGCGTGTAGCGGACCGAGCAGCGGGCGCCGATGCCGACTGTGTATCGTCGCAAGCAATGACGGACGGCGGCACAGACCACTACAGCAGCATTGCCAAGTTCTACTCTCTCGCTCTCGACCCGCTCAACGCTCCTCTCAGGTCAGCAGGCCTGAGATTGCATCCCATCGAGGATGGGAGTGCCGTGCTCGACGTCGGGTGCGGTACGGGCAAGTTGCTCGAGACGTACGCTGACGTCGGAGCACAATGCGCCGGCATCGACATGTCCGAGGCGATGCTCGGTGAAGCCAGGAGGCTTCTCGGCGACCGAGCCGACCTCCGCATCGGCGACGCAACCGCGATGCCGTACGAGGATGACTCGTTCGATCTCGCCATCTGCTCATTGATGATCCACGAACTCGACCCGGACAGACAGCGAGGCGTGCTCTCTGAGATGGCTCGCGTCGTCAAACCATCTGGTCGTCAGCTCATCGTGGACTATCGCGACGGCTCGCTGCGGCTAAAGGGCCACGTGCTCCGCACGTTCTCAACAGTTGCCGAACGCGTCGCAGGCTCAACGCACTACAACAACTGGCGAACGTACATGCGAGCAGGCGGTCTCCCGGGTCTCCTCTCCGATACCAGCCTCACGATCGAGCGCGAGAAGATCAGCGCCGGAGGCAACCTCAGCCTGTGGCTCCTCAAGCGACGCTAGGTCGAGATCGAACCAACCGTCGCGAGCGCATCGGAATGGGTATACCGTTCTGCGCAGCGGACGCAGCGATGACCCGGGGACCCACTATGAAAAGAGCTACCAAGATTGTCGGCCTCGTTGCCGGGGCAGTGTTGCTCACAGCGTGCTCAGGTTCATCGGACTTGGAACCGGCCGCGACGACCCAAGCGACAACGGTCACGACCGTAGCGACGACTACCGCACCGCCGGACATCGGCGGCGACGTATCGATCGAGAACTTTGCGTTCGGCCCGGCGAACACAACGGTGTCGGTCGGCGACACGGTGACATGGACGAACGACGAGGACAGCGTCGGACACACAACCACCTCCGACGATGGGTTCTGGAAGTCCGACCTGCTCAAGCCTGGAGATGGGTTCAAGCGCACATTCGACGAGGCTGGAACGTTCACTTACTTCTGTTCCATCCACCCCTCGATGAAGGCCTCGATCACCGTCGAGGGGTGAGTCCTCGGTGGTGAGTTCGTCGGCGAACCGACTCCACCCCGATCGGCTTGACCTCGACCGGACGGCTACGTCGCGTCGACCCTGGGCATTTCGGTGGTCCCAACGGCCAACCGTGCACCGCCGACGGTGAGGGCGAAGAACCCTGTCACGCCGAGCGAAACCCAGAAGAACAGGTCTGTGCCCTCGTAGTTGCCAGAGGCGTTCACCGCGACCATCACGATCAGCAGCATGGCCGGCACGAATGCCAGCGGCCACACCATGTCGAGTCGGAGTTCGAGGCGGTTGGCGACAAGCCAATCGAGCCACCCCAATCCCAGGAATGTCACTCCGATGATCCGGACGAAGAACGTCTCAACACCTTCCCAGCCGAAGATCGTATCGAGCGTGAAATCAGGCGCTAGCAAGAACGCCAGACCGTACCCGACGAACACGATCGCCTGCAGCCGTACAAACAGATTCAATCTCTCCATGCCACTCCTCCTTATGGCTTCTTCCGCCTCGGTCGGCGGCTCGGGACACAGCGGTTGTCCCGAGCGCCTGACGACAGCGGACAACAGGGCTTCCAGGTGCTCCCGTCGCGTCCCAACAAAGGACGCATCGCCCTGTGAATTCCCAACGTACGGCTCTGTCGGAGAGCGCGCCAGAGCCAGAAGTCACTTTCGGGCCAGGCGAGCGTGTGCGGTGTCCGCTCCAGCGCCTGCGGACAGCGACTGGGGAATACGAAGAAGCCCCGAACACGGTGTGTACGGGGCTTCTGTCAGTTGGGCGGTTTCAGGTCATGCCCAGGACTGTGGCGTACAGCCGTCTGAGCAGTGTGCTACGCGAGGGATCGTGTATCTCTTCATGCTGTATTTCTCCTTTCTGAAAAATGCTTCCTTCTGATCAAGACTCTGTATTGACGTTCAGTGCCCACAGCGGGTTTCGTCACAAATCTGTGTCGCTGTTGTCGCCGATGACCTGCCTGGCCCGCTCTTCGAGGCGTTGCTTGGCATCGTTGACATCCTCGATCGCTTCTCTCAGTTGCTCAAGTTCTCCGGACCGCACCTTTATGCCCTCACTGATGAAAAGGGCTGCAGCCTCCGAACGGCTCTTCACTGCTCCGGTCTCGATCCAGAGGTCAAGCTTCTCCCTTGTCTCCTCGTCGATTCGGACCATCACCACCTGATCGCGTGCCGCTCTGCCCATCTCGGCAACAGTGGTCTTCATATCGCCCGTCAGGCACATCACTGTGCAGTTGGCGAGGTCATCGTCATCCGCCAACCCGACGCGGAACTCGATGCCATGGCCTTCAAGAGCCTCGGAAATCTCTGTGTATAGATCGGTCATGTGACGAGTGTAATACAATTACAGATTACGCGCAAGAGGTAATTGTATTTTCGGTATCAGCCAGTCGAGAAGCCCACAAGCGCTTGGGGCACCAGTATCTTCGGCAGATGCCAGACATCTATTTCACAGCAGTACCAGAGGCGAACGAACTCCTCGGACAGGATGCGTACGCCCTCGTCGTAGGGCTCACGCTCTACCAGCAGATCCCAACCGAGAAGGCGTTCGCTGGGCCGTATGTCCTGAGGGACAGACTGGGCGGCGAACTCGACGCCGCCTCGGTTGCTGCGATGAATCCTGATGCCCTCGAAGCGGTGTTCCGCGAGGTCCCTGCAATCCATCGGTTCCCGGCCAACATGGCGAAGCGGGTCCAGGCCGTCTCCCAGTTCATCGTTGACGAGTACGGCGGCGATGCGTCGGCCATCTGGGCGGACGTAAAGACCGCGGACGAACTATCGGCCCGTCTTCAGGCCATTCCCGGTTTCGGCGAGTACAAGGCCAGACTTACGATCGGGGTCCTTGCCAAGCACTACGGGGTGAAGCCGCGCGGGTACACGAAGTACCTGCCCGATTGGCCTTCGATCGTTGACATTAAAAAGCCAGAAGACCTCGCCGAGTTGAAGGTTCGCAAGAAGGCCTGGAAAGCTTCGAAGGCCGAGGGCTAGCCGGGTCCGCCGATGATCTCGGCGTAGCGAAGAAGCAGCATCGGCGGATAGAGGTCGAGCTCGGCGGCCGTATCAATGTTGATGAGAACAGTGAACCTGTCGAGTCCGACAACGTCGAGATCTCCGGGTGTCTCTTCCTCAACGAGGATCCGCTCGGCCTGACGTCCCGCAAGCTGCCCGACGTTGTAGTAGGCATTCGCAAGAGCGATAAGCGCATCAGAGTCGCGAACCATGGCCTCGTAGGCCGTTGCCAGAGGCACGCCTTCATCCAAAGCTGCGCCGGTCAACACATCGGCGTTCGCAAGAAGAAACGAACTTGAGCCGAGGTAGAGGAAGTCGATATCGCTTGCCGCAAGGTCTGCGACTGCAGCCGCGATGTCTTCTACAAGCGGCGAGCCGTCGGTGCCGTTCTCGATAACGCGGTTCACGACGTCGAACCCCTGTTCCTGCCCGACCCTCCCGATCTCCTCAGCCTTGAGGACCGAGTTGAGTTCGTCGTCGTTATAGATCACGCCGATCCGGTCGAAGGGGCG
This sequence comes from uncultured Kiloniellales bacterium, assembly GCA_964196275.1. Classification (GTDB taxonomy): domain Bacteria; phylum Actinomycetota; class Acidimicrobiia; order Spongiisociales; family UBA5794; genus UBA5794. The sequence continues at coordinate 28,599 of CAXMSN010000015.1, forward strand.
ATACTGAGCAAGCACGCGCATCTGAATCTCTTCGGGCACCCTGTTGATGGTGCCCGTGACATACGTTCGCCCGGGATCGTCGAGGGCGTTCACGACTCGCGCCCCCACAGGGTCAGCGACGATCATGAACACCGTTGGAATTCCAGACACCAGATCGGGGTCGGTGTCGTCGACCGTGCCGATCATGCCACGCGTAACGGTCGTACCCCAGGTCACGAGCAGGTCCGGGTTGAGACTGCGGACCTCGTCACGCATCGCCGGAATCGCTTCCTTGTCACGAGCGAGATCAAGAACGATGACCTCGGCGTCCATGCCCGCCTGGTCGACGTACTCCTGGAAGCCCTCACATGCCTCCTCGCATCCCCGGAAGGTGACCATCACTATCGTCGGGCCGTCATGGGCTGAGTGGGCGAGAGCCCCTGATGTGCCAAGCGAAAGCATGACGACGATGGCCATCGATCGGATCACTGTGTGATACCTAGACATCGATGCGGCTCCTTGAAACTGCTTGTCGCAAGCCCATGTAGGCGATCCCTGCCACAAGGCTGACGATACCGACCGCGGCGATGGCTGTGCTGAGGTCGAACTGTGCCACGAGGATCGCAACAACGAGCAGTCCGACGAGGCTTCCGAGTCGCTCAAGCGTGCGTATCGC
>CAXMSN010000016.1:0-2977 GCA_964196275.1 uncultured Kiloniellales bacterium
ATCAGGCCGACCTCTGGGAGCTCCTCGATCCTTGGGCTCGACAGTCACGAAGACTCAGTCGAGATCCGCAGGCACATCGGATACGTACCCGGCGATCTCACCATGTACCCGAACCTGACGGGGAAGGACACCCTTACGTACTTTGCGAATCTTCGGGGAGGGGTCGATTGGGATCACGTCGATGCTCTCGCTGAGCGACTTGATGCCGATCTGAGCAAGAAGGTCGGCGACCTCTCGTCCGGTAATCGGCAGAAAGTGGGTTTGATCCAGGCATTCATGAATCGGCCTCATGTACTGATCATGGACGAGCCGAGTTCGGGCCTCGATCCACTGGTCCAGAGGGAGTTCCAGGCCATGATGCGTGAGGTCGTAGCAGCCGGGGGCACGGTGTTCCTTTCGAGCCACACGCTCTCGGAGGTTCAGCGAGTTGCGGATCGCGTTGGGATCATCCGAGAGGGAAAGCTGGTGGTCGTCGAGACCGTGGCGGATCTTAGGTCGAAGGGGATGCGGAAGGTTGAGCTCCGATTCGACTCATCCGTCGATGGAAGCGTATTCGAGGCTTTCCCCGGTGCACGCGATGTCGTCGTCGACAACCACCACGTCATGATGTCGTTCGACGGCCAGATGGAGTCATTGCTTCAGCTTGCGACGAGTCGATACACGCTCGAAGACATCACCACGCATGAGGCCGACCTTGAGGAGATCTTCCTGACCTACTACCGGGAGGAGGAGGTCAGCTCCTGATGTTCGCAACCGTTGCAACGAAGACGGTTCGTGACCGGTGGAAGGGAACGGTCATCGGTTCGCTCACGCTCGGCTTGCTCCTGATCTTCGGGATGGCGGTGTATCGCGACATCGACCTGTCGGTCTACACGAGCCTGCCCGAGGCGATGCGAGCGATGATGAACATTCCGGCGGATGCCGATGTCGGGAGCATCGCCTATGGCGCGATCTACGGCTCGTACGGTGCGCTGACGCTCGCCGGATTGGCGATCGCCGCTGGCTCGGCATCGATCGCGGGGGAGGAGCGCAACGGCACCTTGGGCCTGCTTCTCGGGAATCCGAAGAGTCGTACTCACGTGTTGGCGTCGAAGGCGACCGCGCTCGTGATCCTCACAGCGGTCGGTGCTGCGCTCATGTGGGGTGCGGGCGTAGTTGCACCTGAACTGCTCTCTGTCGACATCACGGGCATCCACGTCGGTGCGCTGATGATCCACATGTTCGTGAACGCTGTCTTCTACGGCTTCCTTGCGATCGCGGTCGGTGGTTGGACAGGGAGTGGTCCACTTGCGTCCGGCGTCTCCGCTGGCGTGATGGTCTTCTCGTTCATAGCCGTTGGGCTGCTGCCGGTCGTCAGTGGGCTTGAGGATCTTGCAAAGGCGATGCCGTGGTACTACTTCAACGGAGGTCAACCCGTGGTGAACGGCGTCGATTGGGGGCACCTTGCCGTGCTGCTCGCCGGTGCGGTGGCGCTCTCGGTCGTCGCCGTTGTCGGCGTGAAGCGTCGCGATCTGAAGTCCCAGACGGTTCGTGTCTCCCTGCTCGACCGGCTTCGGGAGCATGCGCTGACCCAGAAGGCAGCCGACCGGCTAGCTGGATCGACACGCGTGTCGCGTATCTGGGTCAAGACTGCATCGGAGCATCAGGGGCTCTTGTTCATCACAGCGGCGACGATGTTCCTGCTGATGGGTGTGCTGCTCGGACCGATGTACTCGATAATCGACGAGCAGATGCTCACTGCGTTTGATGATTTCCCTGAGGCGTTGCTTGCTGTGTTCGGTGGTGGGGACATGTCCACACCAGAAGGCTGGTATCAGCTGGAAACGTTCGGGATGATGGCGCCTATCGCTGTCATGGTGGTGACGATCGCGATCGGAGCCAGGGCGTTGGCAGGAGAAGAGGCCAGAGGAACGATGGGGATACTGCTCGCTAATCCGATCAGCAGGTCCACCGTCGTGCTCGAGAAGACTGCGGCCATGGTGCTCAGCGGGTTCATCGTCGGCTTCGCAATATTCGCTGGAGTGGCGATCGGCTCAGTGCTCGGAGGGCTCGGGATGAGCATCGCCAACATCGCTGCAGCGTCTTTGCTGGTGTCGTTGCTTGGCGTGGCGTTCGGAGCTCTCGCACTCGCCCTGAGCGCAGGAGTCGGACGGGTCAAGGCGGCCGTGTTCTTGCCCGTCGGAGCGGCTCTTGCCTTCCACGTGGTTGCATCCTTCTTGCCACTCAGCGACCGCCTTGCCGGCTATGCCAAGTGGTCGCCTTTCTACTACTACCTGTCAAGCGACCCGCTTATGAACGGGATGCCGTGGGGCCACGCTGCAGTTCTGGCTTTGCTGACGGTCGCACTGGTCACAGCGGCAGTAATGCTCTTTAATCGAAGGGACTTGCGTCAGTCGGGATAGGGGTCGCGATGTCGCTGCGACACGTGGCGCATCTATGCAGCCAGATTCTGAATGCAGTGTGACGATCACTCTCGACACGTACAGTCATGTGCTGCCGAACATGCGACGCGACGCGGCTGAACGCATTGCTGAGGTCATGTTCGGAGGCTAGGCACGCCAAGTTGGAGTACGCATAATGCCGGTTATGCGTGCACGAAAGACATTCTCGTCGTGGGTGCCACACGCGGAGGCGTCACCGTAGTTTGCCCGCTCTCGGCATCGGTGTGCTGTAATCAGTGGCAATGCCTGAACATTTCAGCGTCAGTGAGGTCGCCTCGGGCGTCTACGCGTGTGTAGCCGGGGCGAGTCAGGCTGCAGTCGGTAATGCTGCCATCGTCGACACCGGCGCCAGGACCATCGTCGTGGATTCGTTCATGACAACGGTTGGTGCTGCCGAGCTGCGGCTGGTGGCCGAGCAGCTCACAGGTCGATCGGTGTTCATGCTCGTCAACACTCACTGGCATGGTGATCACACTTTCGGAAACCAGGTGTTTGCGGATGTGTCGATCGTCGCGACGGAATCGACGTCCCGCGCC